>JALNXR010000062.1 GCA_023230265.1 Bacteroidales bacterium
TTTATGATTGCTTCACCTCTCTTTTATACTATTATTGTTCTTATAGCAGGGATATATTTTGTCTCTGCCCGTTTCCTCTCAAAACGGATAGAGCGTGAAAAAAACATCGCATTTGTTAAAAACAGAAGGGCGAATAAAGTGGCCAGAGCAAGGCTTAAAAAAGCCGAGAACCTCCTTGGACAGAATCTTATTGCCCCATACTACCAGGAGTTGCATCGTGCAATTTTAGGTTATTGTTCAGATAAACTTAATCTCTCTCTGGCGGATCTTTCAAGAGAAAATATTGCCGGATTACTTAAAGGAAAAGCGGTTAAAGAGGAGTTGATAAATGAGCTGCTTGAACTAATAGATGCTTGTGAGTATGCGAGATATGCTCCGGATCCAGGTGGTTCGGAAATGGAAAACAATTACCAAAAGGCAATTAAGCTTATATCAGAACTGGAGGGTTAGCCATGAAAAGAATTCATTTATTTTTGTTTTTTCTTCTGATTGCGTTTGGAGCCCAGGCTCAACATAATCAGAAAGAGCTTTGGATGAAGGCAAACAACAACTTTTTACAGGCTCAGTATCAACAGGCTCTTGAGGAGTATCTGGAGATTGAGTCTATGGGGTATGTCTCTGCTGAGCTATATTATAATATTGGAAACACCTACTTTAAGCTTAACAATATTCCCAGATCGATACTCTGGTATGAAAGGGCTTTAAAGCTGGAACCTTCTGATCCGGATATTAAAAACAATCTCTCTCTTGCCAGGGAATACACTCTGGACAGAATTGAGGAGGTACCGGATTTTATTGTCAAAACCTGGTTCCGGGATCTTAACTACACTATCTCATCTGACGGATGGAGCTATATTGCTCTGTTTATGGCAGCTTTAACAGCTCTTTTATTGCTCAATTTTAAATTCAACCCAAATTCAAGGGTGAGGAAACTCTCCTTTTTTGCATCCATGGTTGCCCTTCTGCTGGCTTTATCGGCATTCAGCTTTGCCTGGACACAAAGGCTGAATTTTGTCAGAGAAAACAGTGCGTTGATTATGAAACCTGTTTCAACTGTCAAAAGTTCTCCTGATAATTCAGGAAACACTCTCTTTATTCTTCATGAAGGAACCAGAGTCGGGATACTGGAAAGACTCGGTGACTGGGCCAGGATCGAACTTGCCGATGGAAGACAAGGGTGGCTCGTCTCACTTGACATTGAGGTCATATAAACCCTCTCTTGAAAGCAGGTGGTCAAGATTAGCCAGGTTGTAAAGCAGTATGGCCATTACAACTGATGTATGCTCCATGTATTCAGGAATGCTCATATTGTATGAATCTCTCTCGGTATGCCAGATTTCGTGGTAACTGAATCCTGATCCTTTAGGATCACCTGAACCAAAGCTGAGGGTTGGAACTCCGTTCATTGCAAAATAGGCGTGGTCTGATCCTCCTGCAATGACTGGTTTCGGTTGGGGCTTACCACTTCTTACGTTTAGGGTAAAAGGGAATTCCGGATTGATTCTATCCAATGGCTCGCAAATCTTTTTAAAGTCTTCATACATGGCCGGGGGGACAGTTATTGAGTTTGCCAGTGTAGGCCCGCCATCCCGGTTAAAGTAGTTTGAAATTTTCCCGAGCTTCTCCTGATTGTGCTTAACCCAATATTCCGAGCCCTTTAAACCAAATTCCTCCGCTGCCCAGAAGCAGAAGATTATAGTTCTTTCCGGTTTTAATCCGGACTTAGCCAGCAGTCTGGCTGCCTCCAGGTTGGGTGCCACTCCCGATCCGCAATCTACGGCTCCGGAGGCTACATCGTATGAGTCCAGGTGGCATCCGCTCATTACATACTCATCAGGGTACCTGTTGCCGCGAATGATACCTGTCACATTGTGATATTTTACCGGGCCCGGTTTAAAGTGGTTTCTGATATCGAACTCCAGCAGGAAGAACTCTCTCTCCTTTGTTTTCTGTTCTATTATTGCAAACTGGTGCTCGTTAAGCTTAATGTCAGGGCACTCCGGAAGAGAGTCAAATGTAAGATACTCTGCATTTTTTCTATCGTACATTGCCTTAATAGGCACTTTTGCAGACTGTATCGTGCCCAGAATACCCGCCTCTCTCATCTCCCTGTAGAAGAGAGCGGGTTCGTCCCTGTACTCTTTTAATGGTTTTGGAGCTTTGTTGGGATTCCGTTCATTAATCTTGTTAATGGAGTCGTTATATGCGGCAACTGATTCGTTCTCTTCAATGATCTGCTTCCGGATTACATCGGCATACTCAGAACGGTCCAGAGGATAACCGTCATTTTCACCGGTTACAAGAACCCAGGCACCTTTAAGTTTTTCCTTCATCCTCTCGAACTCCTTACGGGTTTTCGGCTCAGATACTACATGCCCTCTCTGCACACCTTTTGTTCCGGAGGTGTAAGAGGGAGTTGCAAAATGGAGTACAAATCCATCATGGCTCAACATCCTTCCAAACCATGGCCCGCGGTTGAATCCAACCGGCATACTGTCCACCTCCTGTATTTCAACCTCTAGTCCCCACTTTTCTAACAAGCCAGCTAACCAATATGTTGCATTGGTATAGGCATCTGATCCGGCAGGACGTCCCCCTATACGGTTTGTGAGGATATCCAGGTGTTTCATGGTAAGATTTTCTTCCGCAGCAATTTGAATTATGTGGTCGACATCTGTAAAAGATGTGTCAGAAGGTGGAATCTGGGCAGGAGAGTACTGGGGAAAAATCAGGTTAAATGACAGAAAAAGAAGAGAGAGATATTTCATAATGAGAGTTTTGCTTTGTAAATGCCATAACCGGGCAGATGTTCTTCTGTTGTCAGTATTTCCGGTTTGGAGAGTGGTCTTGCCGGGAACTGTGCAGGGGGAAGAGGGGGGAAAGTACCGGTTGTTATATAGGTTAGAGCTGCTCTGAGCCAATCCTCCTGAAGTCCGAAATCGTGGTAAAGATCATCAGGTCTGTAATGATCGGGTTCAATACCGTCTTCATACTCCCCGTATCCAAGGCTGTTTACACTAAAGAAGGCAATAGGCAGGAATACAAAATCAGGATTCTCCTGTTCATTTTCCGGGTAGAACCATACATACATCCCATTTGGTTTGCCATAAGTTGTGGTTCCTATCTGCATAAGGTTTATCAGAGGATCAAACCCATTTATAATTACCTCGCTTGCAGAGGCAGTTCCCTTTCCTGCCAGAATAACTAACCTGTTAAGATCCAGCGAATTAGCGACCCTGCTGACAACAGTCATGGTATGAGCATCATCGTCATACTCAGAGAGTTTATCGTTGTGTCTTCTCCTTGCTACAATCTTTCCCTGGGCGGATGCAGGTGCTATGTAATTTGCAAGCAACTGTGAGGCTGTTCCGTCACCTCCTGAATTGTATCTCATATCCAGAATAAGCTCCCGGATACCTGCAGATTTAAAAACAGCCATAGCATCCTCAATGTCAGAGAGCATGCCAGCCTTAAAGGAGTAATAGTTGTAGTATCCTACAGGATATGGCAAACCCGGAAATTCGGCGGATGTTACAACCATTGTTTTGAGTACAGACCTTGTACTTACCTCCCTTGCAGATGCATAAAAGGAAAAAGGTGTTCCGTTGTAATCAGTAAAGGTAAAATTATTGCCGGACCGGTTCATAACCGTGTTGAAAGTATTGTTGGCAATAAGATCCATTACAGGAATACTGTTAAGGTGAGTGAGTATATAACCTCTTTTTACTCCGTGTTCTGACATAGGGGAGTTCTCAAATACATACCTTACTCTTACAGAATAATCATTATAATGATCTATTGCCTGACCGAAATTTGCCCCGTATGTCAGGTAAATCCCTGTTTCAGAAGCCTGATAATCCTCTCCGGACATCATCCAGGACCATCTGTCCCTATTCACCAGAAGGGTATCAAAGTAATCATATATTGAGTTGATGGGTTTGGGATCAATGTTTTTTGGAATCTCTTTGTACCAATAATAGATGTCGTTCATCAATCCAAACAGATAGTTTTTAATTTTATCAGATTCACTGGGTTGATTTGTGCTCTTGTCGCAGGAGAGAGTGGATATCAAAAGTAAACCGGAGATGAATGTTTTCATTAAGCCGGTTTTTAAAGAATACTTTCCGGGAAACCTGTACATACGGTGAATAGATTTTTTTCAAATTTAAACATTTATAAATTATTATTGTTATCAACATATTGTTATTTAAATTTGATTAAACATTTAAATAAATAATTATGAAAGAATTGATATCGATTGAGACTAAAAATATTTTTTATTCCCGGGGAAATCCTCTCACTTTACTGGGCAAACAGGTAGAACCCGGAGAGATGGCACCCGAAATAGTCGCACCTGATGCCGGTATGAAAGATGTAAAATTATCTGACTTTAAGGGAAAAGTTGTTATACTGAGCATCTTTCCTTCGATAGACACAGGAGTATGTGCCACCCAGACCAGAACATTCAATAAAAGAGCTTCTGAACTCTCTTCAGATGTAGTAATCCTTACACTTTCAAAAGATCTTCCCTTTGCACTCGGCAGATTTTGTGCAGCAGAGGGGATAAACAACATCCATACACTCTCTGATTACAAATATTCTGCTTTCGGTCTGGACTACGGCTTTCTGGTAAAGGAGAACATGCTTTTGGCAAGAGGCGTGATTATCATTGACAGAGAAGGGATCATAAGATACAAACAAATAACGGGTGATATTACTGAAGAACCTGATTACGATACAGCAATAATCCAGGCTAAAAAGCTTTTATGATTTTTCCCAAACAGTGCTCAAGCACCGTCACGGCGGGTTTTTTTCATTAAAAGATGAATAGTTACTCCTGTACCGATACCTGCCAGCACTAATCTGACCCACAGTTTTTCTGTTGCAAAGATTGAAGAGAGGCCAAGTGTTATCCAAAGAAGTGACAAGGTTTTGATCTTAAGTCTCAGGGGAATTCCCTTACCGGAGAAATAGTCTCTTATATAGGGGCTGAGATAACGGTTTTGCATCAGCCATCTCAACATACGATGGGATGAGTTCATATAGAGTATCACTGCCAGCAAAAGAAACGGAGTGGTAGGCAACAGCGGAACGAAGATCCCTATGGCACCCAGTGCTACACATATAGTAGCAGTAACCAGAAAGATATATTTTTTCAACTCAGGAAAAACGTGTCAGTAAATAAAGCTGATCAGAAGTAGTAGAAAATTAATTAACCGGCTGAAAATTGTATTTTTTGCCGTATTCCAGCATCTGCTTCAGGAAATCTTTGGGATAATCAATTGAGTAATCGACAACTTTACCTTTTTTAACCACCGGTGTAATCTCAGGGTTTATAAAACCTCCGTAGGGTTTTAACCCCAGAGCAGTATATCGCTCCTTAAGCTCCTTATGAAGGTCAGGATCTATATTGATCCCATATTTGTCAACCAGAAGCCTTCCTGCTTTGTAGTCTCCTTCTGATTTGATTCTCTGCAGTTCACGCAAAAGCTCCCCAAAGAGTGAGCGGAGTCTCTGATAATCATTTATTACAAAGTAGGTTTTGCCATCTCTCATTTTCCTTTCGATCACATTCTCATCCCTGCCCTTTTCGAAGCACCATTCGGATATCAGCTTTCTACCCTGCATATGTGCCTGGGTAACTGTCTTTCCCGGATCAATCCTTGCGAACTGGGTAAAAATGCCGTTACGAATGTAGTTGATATATTCCGCCTTATATGCGTCCGGGTCTGACAATATACCAAGCTCTGTCAGTTTGGGATCAGCAAGATAGTAAAGGGCAAAGAGATCTGCCCTGGACTCTTCAAGAGTGGAGCTTACATCTTTGAGAGCGTTTGAGGAGGTGCCCGGAGCCAGCTGTCCTGATCCGTGGCCAAGGCATTCATGGAGATCGGTATGGAGGTTGCCTGTGATTGTCCCCCATTTTTTCAGCAGGGTGATTTCCTCTTCGTCCCAGGAGAATTCTGTGATCAGATTCTTTGGAGACTCCTCTGCAGCCTTTGCATAGGCTTCTGTAATATTGGCAACAGTAACGGATTTTGAACCATGCTCCTTGCGTATCCAGTCTGCGTTAGGCAGATTGATTCCCAGGGGAGAGACAGGATAGCAGTCTCCTCCCAGCTGAACAGCATTGATTACCTTAGCAGAGACCCCTTTTACCTCTCTCTTGCGATACCGGGGATCAACGGGAGAGTTGTTCTCAAACCACTGCGCATTTTCACTGATTATCCTTGTTCTCTCCGAGGCTTCAATATCTTTTATGTTTACCATAGCCTCCCATGTAGCCTTTATTCCCAGAGGATCATTGTAGGTTTCAATAAAACCGTTAATGAAATCCACCCGTGAAGCAGTCTCTGATGCCCACGCAACATTGTAATCGTCCCAGGTTTTCAAATCCCCGGTTTTGTAATAATCCACGAGCAGGTCAATATATCTTTTCTGCGCTTCATTCTCTGCAACAGAAGCAGCCTTTTGAAGATGGAGAATTATTGTATCAATTACATTGCCATACAATCCGCCCGATTTATATACCTCTTCTGATATTGTGCCCTCACTTTTTACCAGCCTGGAGTTGAGACCATATGATAGTGGACGGGGGTCATTCTCCTTTTCCATTGCAGAATAGAACTTAACAGCTTCTTCTTTTGAGACCGAATCATAAAAATTCACTGAACCTGCAAGCAGCAGGTCCCCTTTACCTGTAATATTTTTTCTCACTCCGTAGAGTTCAGGCGTGTATATGACCGGTAAAAGTTCGCTGCACAGTGCAGTGTCAAAACCGCTGTCAACCATGAGTTTTGAGAAATAGTCGCTTGAACAGCCGGGGATAATCTTCTCTTCTGCATAGTGATGGTGTATTCCGTTGCTAAAGAAGACCCTCTTTGCGTATATTACAAACTCTTTATAATCATCACTTTCTTTTTCTCCGGAGTACTTTTCCAGTATTGTTTCCAGCACTTTTCTGATCTTAAGATTATATTTAAAATTCTGATCCCAGAGAATATCCCTTCCACTCTTTGCAGCCTCACTCAAATGGTAGATATACTCTTTTTGTTGAAGAGTGAGGGTCTCCCATCCCGGAACTCTGAAACGGATAATTTTTATGTCAGCAAACTCATCTGCCAGATACCTGAATGGCTCCTGTTCCTTCTGGTTTGTACTCTCACTGCATGAAGCAAATAGGATTGATGAAAAAGAAATAATAAGCATGATTTTTAAACTCTTCATAATTGGCTGTTTTATTTGGTGCAAATTTGGCACAAAGATAATACATAATGTGCCAAAATGAGTAATTTTGTAATTTATGACAGAATAGAAAAAGATTATGAATAGAACTATATACAGATTTGTTTTTTCCCTGATTTTAATTGTCCCTTTACTCTTTTCCTGCACAAAACAGAATGGGGATAACTATGAATACGACAGGGTGGTCTTGCTCTACCTTGCTGCAAATAATAACCTTAGCAGCTATGCATCCAATAATATTGAATCCATTAAAAAGGGATATCTTCCGTCTGAGGAGGATAAAAAAATTCTTCTGGTCTATTCTCACATTTCGGGAGCTTTGCCCAAACTTGTCCGGATCTATAAGGACAGGGAAGGTATAATACGTGAAGATGTGGTAAGTAATTATCAGGAGCAGAACTCCGCTGATCCCCTGGTATTAAAAGAGGTTCTGGATAAGATAAAAGTTATATTTCCGTCCGGAGAGTACGGTCTGATACTGTGGTCGCATGCAACAGGCTGGCTTCCCGGGGGATATTACGACTCTCCGTCTGCTCCGGGAACATTTTTCCCGGATCCGTACAAAGACATTGTGAAGAGTTTCGGGGAGGATAACGGCCGGGAGATGGAGATTACAGAACTGGCAGAGGCGATCGGTTATCCTCTCTCATTCATTATCTTCGACTGCTGTTTCATGGGAGGGATTGAGACCGCTTACCAACTGAGGAACAAATGTGAATATATCCTGGCATCTCCCACAGAGATACTGGCGACCGGTTTCCCCTACGATATGATAATGGCTCCTCTGTTTGGAAAGAGTGCAGATCTGACAGGAACCGGCAATCTGTTCTTTGATTTCTATAATTCAAAATCCGGTATTTACCGTTCAGCCACCCTGGCACTGTATAAAACAGATAAGCTTGAGAATCTGGCCGGAATATCCAAAAGAATCTTCAGCAACAACCGGGCTGAAATTTCCGCTGTAGAGTTATCTGCTGTCCAGGAATATTTTCGTTTGGGTAAACACTGGTTCTATGATATCTCGGATTTTATGAGACAGGTGGCATCCACAAATGAATACAATGAGTTTGTAACTGCTCTCAATCAGGTAGTTATAAAGAAATGGACTACAGAATCATTTATAGATATTAAAATTGAGAGCTATTCCGGAATGAGTATATATGTACCTGTACCCTCAAACGCTTATCTAAGCGGATTTTATAAAAATTACAGCTGGAATCAGGTCTGCCAGATGATCCAGTGACACAGTGTTGTCATATAATTATTTTTTGTATATTTGCCGACTCTAAAAAAGGTAACTTTTTTGGTGCAATGGGATCCGGATTGCCGGATTGAGTAACACATTTTAAATCAATTTTATGAAAACATTCAAATTAAAAGGGGAACCAAGAAAGGTTTCAAACAAACAGGCAGTAAAAACATTAAGGAGAAACGCCGGGGTGCCTTGCATTCTCTACGGCAAGGGTATCGATAACCTGCTGTTTTCGGTAAATGCAAAGGAACTAAAACAGATTACCGACACGCCAAATTCCTATATTATTGAACTTGAAGTGGAGGGGAAAACTTATATGTCTATCTTTCATATGGCACAATACCATCCTGTTACAGACGAACCTCTGCATATTGATTTCATAGCAGTATCTGAGGACAAACCCATAAATATCGATGTTCCGGTTTTTATAACCGGAAACTCAGAAGGTGTCCGTCAGGGTGGAAAGATGACCCAGTCTGTAAGGAAACTCAGAATATCAGCTTTAATGAAGGATCTGCCTGACAGCCTGACGATTGATATAACAGATCTAAAACTTGGAAAGACAATAACCGCAGGTGATCTTAAATATGATAACATACAGATACTGACCCCTAAAAGCACAATCATCTGTTCTGTTAAAATGACAAGGGCTGCCATTGGTGCAGCTGCTGCCGAATCCACAGAAAAGTAACCTTTAAAAGCCCGTCATGAGCATTCTTATTGCCGGATTGGGAAACATTGGTGCCGAATACGCAAATACCCGCCATAATATTGGGTTTAAGGTGCTGGACACTCTTGCGGAGATGTCCGGCATCTCTTTTATTAGCAGAAGATACGGTTCTGTGGCTGAAATGAAATTCAAGGGAAAACATTTTATTCTGCTAAAGCCCTCCACTTACATGAACCTTAGTGGTAAAGCAGTCAGCTATTGGTTAAAAGCCCAGAAAATTGATACAGAAAATCTGTTGGTGGTAGTCGATGATATTGCGTTGCCCCTTGGAACTTTAAGAATGAGAAAGCAGGGAAGTGACGGAGGTCATAATGGATTGAAAAGCGTATCAGAAGTACTGGGGACAGAAAACTACGCCAGACTAAGGTTAGGTATCGGAAACAGATTTGGTCTGGGTGCTCAGATTGATTATGTGCTGGGGGAGTGGACCACACAGGAGTCCGGAGAACTTCCCGGAATTTGCGAGAGGGC
>JALNXR010000066.1 GCA_023230265.1 Bacteroidales bacterium
CCAGCTCTCCCCTGCAAAAGCTTCCGGGGATGCAGATTTACCGAACTCTTTGGCAAGCCTCTTTCCACCCCAGACCTTCTCTTTAATTGCCGGATTGAATCTGAGAGGATATAACCTGATCATAACATTTTTTTATTATTAGAATGATTATTGACATAACAATAAGAGATAAAAAGTATACATAATAGTATAGATCTCCCGGAATGATATCCCTGAGAGTAGCATCGGCAGGGAGATAGGGGAACAATACAAGTATAAGAAAAGAGACAGAGTTGTTGAGAAAGTGAATAAAAATCACTGCCCATATAGATCTGCTCTTGTAGTAAATCCACCCCAGAATAACACCTATGAGGAATGCAGGCAAAGCCTGCCAGGGATTAAGATGCATGATGCCGAACATCAAAGCAGACCACAGAATTGCTTTTGCCGGCGACATAGCTTTTAACAATCCTTTCAATATTATTCCTCTGCAAAAGAACTCCTCCATCAGCGGAGCCAGAATGGCAAGACTTACAAATCCTGCTAATCTGTTTTGAGAGACCTGTTCCAAAAATTTTTTAAAGAATTCCGGCATAGTGAGCAGTTCAGAGAGCGGATCGATTATCACTCCTGAAGCCAATACCATCGGAATAAGCAACAGAAAAAAGAGCGGAGCACCCACTCTCCCGAATTTTGGATCATCGAACGGGACAGAATCTCCCTGCCTTATATATTTTACCCGGAAATAGATAAAAATTGCCGGGGGCAGAAACATAAAGGGATAGGAGATTGCTGTACTCCAGTCATAAAGAGAGGGAGTGAAAAGTGTAACAAACACAGAGACAACTCCTCCTAGCACAGACCCCCCAAGTATCATAATCAGAAGCAGTAACCAGCTCTCTTTTAGATCCGGCAGATATTTATAATAATCTTTTATTTTTACTATTGATTTTGCCATCTGTATCATTTAAAATGATTTTATAAAAAAAGAGGAGACGGGTAGTGCCCCTCAGCTGTAAGTGAACGGAGTCTCCCGGAGACCTCTTCCCTGTCCTCCTTATAGGTCACACCAAACCATTTTTCATCTGTGGTCAGCACTTTGCAGGTGGCATCCCCGCTTTTAAGCAGTGAGTCCACGACAGAGGGTATATAAAATTCCGCTTTATCATTTCCCTTGTTTTTAACTAAGAATTCCCGGAAAAGAGTCTCTGCCTTTTCAAAGATATCAGGGGTAAATCCCCACATATTCATAGATACAGCTGTTTCAGGTGAAATTACCCTGTTCTCTCCGGGACTCTTTTCTCCGCGGATGATTCCATTTTCCTCTTTTATATTGTGATGCTCTTCCACCGATATCAGCATACTCTCTCTGTCAACACTGCATACCCCTCTGGAGACACTCCCTGACGGAGAGAGTGTATTGGAAGCCCTGAATCCCACCATGCAGAAATTACCGCGGATAAGGTCAACCTGTGAGAGAAAACCTTGAATTTTTTGAAACGATCCTCTGCCATAAAAGTCATCAGCATTTATTGCAGCAAAGGGGGTGGAGATTTCTCCGGCTGCGACAAGAACAGCATGCCCTGTACCCCATGGCTTTATTCTGGTGGATGGAACACTAAATCCTTCCGGCAGATTATCCGGCTCCTGTTCCACAAAGGCAAGGTCGGAGCAGAATCTGCCGTAAAGTTTCTCTGCTCTTTTGATGAATTGGTGACTGAAACTTTTTCTAATAACAAAGACCACTTTTCCGAATCCAGACTTAAGTGAGTCGTAGACAGAGTAATCCATTATTGTTTCACCGTCAGGCCCAACGCCGTCGAGCTGTTTAAGCCCTCCGTAACGGCTACCCATACCTGCAGCCAGAATCAGAAGAGTTGGTTTGTTCATGAAGCTAAAAAATTAATTAAGAGTAGGCAAAATTATTACTAATTTTGTAAAAAAAGAATATAGAGACTAAATATGTGGAATTCCCTGAAAGAATCCAGGTTTGTTAAGATAATCAGCAACAAGTACATTGTCGCTTTGCTGATATTTGTTGTCTGGGTTACTTTTTTTGACAGGAACAATCTTATAAGATGGGCTAAGGTTAACCTTAACATCAGCAGTCAGAGGAGGGAGATACTGCACTACCAGAGGGAGATTAAAGCGACGGAGGAAAAGCTCAATGAACTAAGTTCAAATCTGGACAGTCTTGAAAAATTCGCAAGGGAACAGTACTATTTCCATCAGGACGATGAGATGATATTCATTGTCGGGGAGTCACCAGAGACAACAAATCCCTGAGATCAGAAGAGTTGTAGGTGGGGACTCCGTCACAGGGAAGAGAGCGGTAGTTATAGAAGAACTGATCTATCCCAAAAATCATCGCCCCCTCTATATCGTTTACAAAATCATCTCCCACCATAATTGCCTCCTCTTTTACTCCGTTTATGGAACTTAAGGCCTTTCTGAAAATCAGAGGTGATGGTTTATTGACCCCCTGTTCTTCGGATATAATCACAGATTTAAAGAATTTTCCTATACCTGAATTCTCAATTTTGGTGTACTGTACCTCTTTGAAACCATTGGAGACTATAACCATATCAGCTCCCATGCTGTAAAGGTGCTCCAGTACCTCCAGAGCGTAAGGCATCAGTGCCTTCTGCAAAGGCATTCTCTCAAGATACTCCCTTCCGAATTGTTCAGCCAGTGAGGGATTGTCGATTCCGTATTTTAAAAGGGTTCTGTGGAATCTCTCGCTTTTTAGTCTCTCCTTTTCCAGCAATCCCCTCTCGTAATCTGCCCATAGTTTTTGATTAATGGTATGGTAATCATTGTAAAAGCTCTCACTCTCCTTAAGCGGGAGGTTGTACAGATGCAAAAGTCCTGTTATGTTGTTTTTTGCATTGGTGTCAAAATCCCATAATGTCCTGTCAAGGTCGAATAGAAAATAGTTGTAGTACCTGATGCTTCTGGCGGGATGCTTTTGAATCATTTAGTGTAATAGTCTATAATTCTTTTAATTGTTCTTTTGAAACCATATATTCAAGATTTGCCCTGGTTATGATGTACGGTTACCATAGTTTTTGGGGAAAGGCTGATAACCTTCAAATACCGGTGTAGTTAAAGGGTGTGACAGCAAGAAGTTCTTTTTTCACTCTCTCCTCAACGTCAAGCTCCTCTATAAATTTCTTGATTATATCCCTGTCCGGGTGTGTATTTGTTCTGGTAAGGCTTTTGAGTTTTTCGTAAGGATTGGGGTATCTCTCCCGCCGGAGTATAGTCTGGATTGCCTCAGCTACAACCGGCCAGTTCGATTCCAGATCGCGATCTATTACTTCTGTGTTGATTATAAGCTTTGACAGACCTTTAAGTATTGATTTGAACGATATCAGAGTGTGTGCAAAAGGGACTCCTATGTTTCTCAAAACAGTAGAATCAGTAAGATCTCTCTGTAACCTGGAGACCGGGAGTTTGGATGAAAGGTGGCAAAAGAGAGCATTGGCAACACCCAGATTTCCCTCAGCGTTTTCAAAGTCTATGGGGTTCACTTTGTGAGGCATAGTGGATGACCCAACCTCAGATGGATTGATTTTCTGTTTGAAATACTCCATTGAGATATAACTCCAGATGTCCTTGCAGAGATCTTCCAGTATAGTGTTTATCCTTTTTAAATTGTCAAACAATGCTGCCAGATGGTCATAATGTTCAATCTGTGTGGTTGGGTATGATCTTTTCAGACCAAGCTCTTCTGTAACAAACTCCTCTGCAAATCTGTTCCAGTCAATTGATGGATATGCAACCACATGTGCATTCAGGTTCCCTGTGGCTCCACCGAATTTGGCGGCAAAGGGAACAGTCTCCAGTAACTTTACCTGTTCCTCTACTCTCTTTACAAACACCTTGATCTCCTTTCCGACTCTTGTAGGTGAGGCAGGCTGGCCATGAGTGTGTGCAAGCATCGGTATGTCAGCCCATTGCTCTGCCATCGAATCCAGGGTTGCCAGAAGGGATCTTAAAACCGGCTTGTAGCATCTTTCCATAGCGTCTTTAAGAGAAAGAGGGACCGCAGTATTGTTTATATCCTGGGAGGTAATCCCAAAATGGACCAGTTCTGTATAAGTTTGCAATCCTTTAGACTCCAGTCTTCTCTTTAGAAAATACTCTACAGCTTTTACATCATGGTTTGTAACATCCTCGATATCTTTTACCTCCTGTGCATCAGCCTCTGAGAACTGAGTATATATTTTTCTAAGATTCTCCTTTTCCGAATCCTTAAGGGGTGGGTATCCGGGAAGGGGAATTCCGGTCAGTTTAATCAGGTATTCAATCTCTGAAAAGACACGGTATTTAATCAGTGCATATTCAGAGAAATACTCTGCAAGTTCGCTTACCTGTTTTCCATATCTGCCGTCTACAGGCGACAGAGCCCACAATTGCTGGTTTCTCATTGGATTAATAAAATTAAACCATAAAATTAACAAAAATTTTGATTATCTCTTTTGCCTCTTTAACATCATGGACCCTTAATATATCAGCCCCGTTAATCAGTGCCTGAAGATTAAGAGCAGAAGTAGCATGTAGAGACTCTTCCGGCGATGTCTCCAGAAACTTATAGATCATGCTTTTCCTTGAAATACCTGCCAAAATGGGGTATTTTTTACCAGATAATGGGGAGTTAAAAGCCAGTCTTTTAAGATTGCGTAGCAGCTGATAGTTTTGTTCCACACTCTTTGCAAAACCGAATCCCGGATCTATGATTATCTCCTTTATACCAATATTCTCTGCTCTGGAGGTGAAATCAAGAAAATAGTCCCGGACCTCCTCTGTAACATTGGTGTAGTTGCACATCTGTTGCATTGTTTCGGGAGTTCCCCTTTTGTGCATTGCTATGTAGGGAAGCTCAAGTCTGGCGGCCATACCCAGCATCTGAGGGTCATCCTCCCCGGCAGATATGTCGTTAATAATGAAATCTCCCACAAAGTCAAACGCCCTCTCTACAATCTCTGACCTGAATGTGTCCAGCGAGATTTCTGCATATGGAAAATCCCTGAGCACTCTTTTAAGTGCAGGTTTCAGCAGATTCCACTCCTGTTCTGCGGGTATGCTCTTAAGCCCTGGTTTTGTGGAGCATGCACCAATATCGATAATGTCGGCACCATCCTTAAGCATCTTTTCAAACCGTGACACAAACTCCTCTTCTGTAAGGCAGGTGCTCTCTCCGTAGAAAGAGAGGGGGCTGAGATTTATAATCCCCATTACCAGCGGTTTATCCGTTTTTAACATATTTTAGCTTAATTTATTTAACTTTGTTTCCTGGCAAATATAACTATAAAATATGCTGATAGTCCTTGAAGGGCTCGACGGAGCCGGAAAATCAACACAGATAAAGATGCTGCAGAACCTGTTTAAAAATAAGAACAGAGGGGTTCAGTACCTCCATTTTCCAAGATTTGGTGCACCTGTATTCGGAGATCTGATAGCCAGATATCTCAGGGGTGAGTTTGGAGACGCTGGTTGTACAGATCCATACCTTATCGCACTGCTCTTTGCTGAGGACCGCAGGGAGGCCTCCACGCAGATACGTGTTTGGCTTGAAAAAGGTGATTGTGTGATACTTGACAGGTATGTTCTGTCAAATATTGCATTCCAGTGTGCCAAGTATTCTGATAAGGAAAAGGCAAAATCCCTGAGAGATTGGATACTTGAGACTGAGTACAAACACTTTGGACTCCCTGAGGCAGACATAAGCCTCTTTCTGGATGTGCCTCTCTCATTTGTAGAGAGCAAACTGAACAATGAACGTACAGGGGATGACCGCGAGTATCTAAGGGGAAAGAGTGACATTCATGAGGAGAGCATGGATTACCAGAGAAGAGTGAGGGAGATATATCTCAACGAATGTGCCGCAGGAAACCATCTCCGGAGGATTGACTGTTCCGGTAAAGACGGAGGTATGCTGTCTGCAGATAACATTCACTCTATGATAGCCGGTATAGTGGAGGAGGGATTGTGATATGAATACACTCAGGGCTTTTGCCAGACTTGTAATCGGCTTTATATTCATCTTTTCCGGATTTGTAAAGATAATAGATCCTGCAGGCACCGGACTGATATTTTCTGAATATCTGAGGATAATTGGAATTATTGATATGCCGGCTTTTGCAAAAGCTGCAGGAGCACTGCTTTCGGTAGCAGAATTCCTTACCGGTATATTTATATTGCTGGGATTGAGAATGGTACTGGCATCAAAAGTTGCACTGATCTTCATATCATTTTTTACTACCCTCACTCTTTTTCTTGCAATTTTCAATCCCATACAGGACTGCGGCTGTTTTGGAGAGGCAATCAAACTCACAAACTGGCAAACATTTCTTAAAAATATTGTATTACTGGCACTTGCCCTGGTTGTTTATTTTCAAAGGAGACACTTTCTTCCAATAGCTCCGGTATGGCTGGAGAGGATATTCGCCATCCTCTTTATTCTGTTCACTCTTACTCTTTCCATTTACTCTTTTATCAATCTTCCTATGATAGACTTTACAAACCTGAGGACAGGAAGAGATCTCAGGGAAGTGACAGGAAGGGAAAATCTCAACAGAGGACCCGCTTTTGAAACTATATTGGTTTATAAAAAAGGGAATGTTGTCAAAGAATTCACTATAGATTCCCTGCCCGATTCTACATGGGTTTTTGTGGATTCAAAAACAACACTTCTCCCGGGAAGAGATGTCTCAGGGGGCACTCACCTGTCGATCACTGACAAATATGGCAGATATGTGACAGATTCACTGCTGCTTTCTCAAAACAGCCTGTTTGTTACTACTATCCCCAGGATAGGGCAAAAGATTAAAAACAGTCTGAGTAAAAGCATAGAATTAAGAAAAAAGCTTGCAGAAAGAGGTGTGAATCATATCTATCTTACGGGTTCCTCTCCTTATGAGGCTGACTCGTTTCTTGTTCCATTCCTGGACAGCACTGCCAAAATTTATTATTCTGATATTAAAAATGTTATTACTCTAAACCGCTCTACGGCAGGCACTGTATATATTAATAACGGTGTAATCTCAGCCAAGTGGTCTGCAGCACATACTCCTTATGATAATCTGGACAATATACTTTCGGAAGACCCTGATTACCTTGCTGCCACAACACGATTGAAAGGTAGGATGACAGCAGAGTTTACCTTACTTGCCTTGATAGCTATGATTATGATAATCAGATATCTCTGCAAATTTCTTTACACACATAAACCTCAGGAATACGATGATAATCCAGAACTACTCCCTTAAAAAACACAATACATTAGGGCTTGATGCAAATGCCCGGTTTTTTACAACTCCCCATGACGAGAATCAATTAAGGAAGGTGTTATCAGAGAACCGTTTCAGAAATATTCCATTACTGGTTTTGGGTTCAGGATCCAATATCCTTTTCAGTAATGATTTTGACGGTCTTGTGGTTAGACTTGAGATTAACGATATATCCGTTACCGGAGATGATGATAAAAGTGTTTATGTAAGGGCTGGAGCCGGTATCAACTGGGATAACCTGGTCTCATTCTGCACTGACAGGGGATGGGGTGGAGCCGAGAATTTATCGTGGATCCCCGGAACTGTGGGGGCATCCCCTGTACAAAATATCGGCGCCTATGGATCAGAGGTGAAAGATATTATATATTCTGTTGAATATCTGGAGAGAGAAAGCCTCAACAAAGTTACACTCAAGGGATCAGAGTGCAAATTCGGATACCGGGACAGCATATTCAAGAGGGAGCTGAAATCAACTGCAATAATTACCTATGTTACATTCAGACTGAAAAAGTTTCCTGACCTGAACACAGGATATGCTGATATTTCGGCCTACTTCAACCAGAGAAGCTGTAAATCAATAAATGATATAAGAGAAGCAGTAATAGCTATCAGAAAGGATAAACTTCCGGATCCCTCTGTAACAGGAAATGCCGGAAGTTTCTTTAAAAACCCTGTGGTTAAAATTGAAAAAGCAGAAGAGTTAAAGAACTTATATCCCTCCCTGAAAATTTATCCCGCAGGAGAGGGGATGTGCAAACTTCCGGCTGCATGGCTTATTGACCAGTGCGGCTTCAAGGGAAAAAGGTTCGGTAATGTGGGGGTACATGAAAAACAGCCGCTGGTGCTTCTTGCTTACAAAGGTGCAGTTGCGGCTGAGCTTCTTGAGCTTTCTTCTTTGATAATCAGAGAGGTAAGGGGGAAGTTTGGAATTGAGATCTCTCCGGAAGTGAATATCTTCTGATAACTCCTCTAGAGCTTCCTTTTAATCTCAACTATAGTGTAGGCTTCAATAATATCACCAGTCTTAATGTCGTTGAATCCATCCACATTAAGGCCGCAGTCGTAACCTGCACTTACCTCTTTGACATCGTCCTTAAAACGTTTGAGAGAACCCAACAGACCTGTGTAGACTACAATACCGTCCCTTATCACCCTTATTTTGGCACTCCGGACAATTTTTCCCTCTTTTACCATACAACCTGCAATAGTGCCCACTTTTGAAATTCTGAATGTTTCGCGGACCTCTGCAGTTGCAGTTATCTCCTCCTTCTCCTCCGGGGCAAGCATCCCTTCCATACCACTCTTTACTTCGTTAATGGCATCGTAAATCACTGAGTATAGCCTTATCTCAATCTCCTCTTTCTCAGCAATCTTACGGGCATTTACTGAGGGTCTTACCTGAAATCCGATAATAATTGCATTAGAAGCAACAGCCAGCAGTACATCACTCTCCGATATGGCCCCCACCGCTTTGTGTATCACATTTACATGAACCTCTTCTGTAGATAGTTTTATCAGAGAATCGGAGAGAGCCTCAATAGAACCGTCCACATCCCCCTTGACAATTACATTCAACTCCTGGAAGTTTCCGATGGCAATCCTCCTGCCTATCTCTTCAAGTGTTATGTGTTTCTGCGTCTTGAGTCCCTGTATGCGGATTAGCTGTTCTCTCTTGTTGGCCAGATCCCTTGCCTCCTTCTCATCTTCCATTACATTAAAGAGCTCTCCTGCAGCAGGCGCACCGTTCAGCCCAAGAATGGAAACAGGTGTGGATGGACCGGCCTCGGAAACCTTTTGTCCCCTTTCGTTGAACATAGCTTTGATTCTTCCTGTGTGGCTTCCGCTCAGAATAATATCTCCGATCCTTAATGTTCCGGAGTGAACGAGGATTGTGGCAAGAAAGCCTCTTCCTTTATCGAGTGAAGATTCAATAATTGTCCCGTGTGACTTTTTCTTTGAATTGGCCTTAAGATCAAGCATATC
>JALNXR010000210.1 GCA_023230265.1 Bacteroidales bacterium
GTGCAAGCGGGAGTATAGTCGGGCTTCTCATCCCCGGTAAAAGTCTGATAGCATCATCAATAACATTTCTGGGAAGATTCATCAGAAGATATTTCATCCCCTTGCTCCTCTCTACAGATTCAAATCTTACAACCAGCTGATCAAGTATCTCTCTCTTACTCACTTCCAGCCCCGGCGTTGCAATCAGAACCGCATGAGAATCCATAACAGTCACTACCTCTCTCAATCCGTTTGAGATAAGAGTCCCTCCGGTACTGACGATGTCGAAAATAGCATCTGCCAGGCCTACAGAGGGGGCAATCTCGACAGAGCCGGCAATCTGGTGAATTTCTGCCTTTATACCTTCATTCCTCAGGTAATTTTCCAGAATGTTTGGGTAAGAGGTGGCAATTCTTTTTCCCTCAAAATAGTTTACATCCATGTACTCCTCCCCCCTGGGGATAGCCAGGGACATTCTGCATTTGCCAAAGGAGAAGGTGTATATCTTCTCAACCGGAAACAGCTTCTCTTCCACCTCATTGAGTCCGACAATCCCGATATCGGCAACTCCCATACTCACCGCCTGGGGTATATCGTCATCCCTGAGATAGAGTATCTCCATAGGGAACCATTTACATCTGGCCACCAGCTTTCTTTTGCTCTCTTCGGCAGCCAGACCTGCCTCTGTCAACAGCTCTGCACTCTCTTCGCTCAGGCGTCCTTTGGCCTGAATTGCAATTCTTATCATAATCGTTTGGTTAAATACAAAAAAAAGGGCCTGCCTCTCTGGCAAGCCCCTCTCCTATTTATACATTGTTTATTTTTTATGAGTATACACACAGAAAACGCAACCTGCCAAAATGATGTAGGTGATGATGATGATGGATTGCGTTATTGATTATATAGCTCTGCATTCTCTTCTTGTGTGCCGGCAAATTTATATCAAAATAGTCTCACAATGCAAATTTTTTCACAATTTCATTCAATATTTTTATCATTTGCTCTTTAATAACTGTGAATACTCTCCTGAGCAATCGGGAGATATTCCACTCCAAGCCAGGTGATTAGCAGGCACAAAAGGGCTATCGGAACAATCAGAAGAATCCGGTTTGTTTTGTATCCTGCAATCCGGCAATGTATGTAAAGGATATAAACGGCTGCTGTTATAAAGGCCCAAACCTCCTTGGGATCCCATGTCCAGAAATCTCCCCACGCCTCTTTTGCCCAAAGGGCACCCATAAGAATTCCCGCCATCAGAAATGCCAGTCCTGTGTTTATCAGATTATCGGTAAGCAACACCAGATGGTCTTTGCCGGTAACAGAGGATTTATGTCTGATCAGGGCAGCAACCGCAGTTATGGCAGCCGCTCCCATAAGTGCATAGGATATTATATAGACAGTGACATGGGGAATGAACCATCTGCTCTGCAAGGCAGGCATCAGGTTCACATGGTGGATCTCCGGCTTAAAAACATTGACAGCTATAAACACAGCCGAAACAAACACGCTGTAGCCTATCAGCCATCGATATTTCCATCGCCTGTAGGTAAGGAAACCGGTAACTATTATAAAGAGAGAGTACCAGAGCCTTGTCTCTCCGATTGTCCTCAGAGGAGGATAGCCCTGCTCATCCCAAAGCAGATAAATGAATGAGCAAAAAATCAGCATTCCGCAGATTATAACAATTTCCGGAATCCTCTTTAATGATTTGACATATAACAAAGCAGTTCCTGCGATCCACATCAGCAGGGATGCCCCTGCAAAATATATAAAACTGTGCCAGATCATCTTTCACCTCCTTTCCAGAAAAGTGTCACCGCTCCCAGAAAAAGCATCACTATCCCGATATAGACCACAATTACCCAGGGATCATAAACAAGCTCAAAGACAGAGTATCCCGAATCCCTCCCCATAACTGTGTCGTAGGAGTACTGGTAAATCTTCCAGCTCCCGGCAGTCACAGGATGATTGACTCTTACCGTTCCGCTTTTGGAAACTCCTTTTTTGGTAAAAACCTCCACATCGGATTGGTATGATTTTGGATCGGGAGGTGTCATCACCACCATTAAGTAGTCATTTATAGCTAGTTGCCTGCTCATCTGGAAATAGTTCCCGCAACTAATCCATCCGGTAAGTGTGGTGTCTGAATAAGAATTTTTTACGGTCACAAAAGCGGCAGGGGCATACCCGGGTCTGTCGGTAACCGAATCCACCCTTACCGACCATCCGCCCATATTAAATGTGTTGTTCACTTCCGACAGGGTATAGCTTTTTTGACTGTTCTGCACTTTTTGCCTTTCCTGCTCTTCCTGACCGTTTTCTGCAATCTCACCCCCGTTTTCTGCAATCTTACCATGGCCGGCAATCACATCATTTGTCTTGTTGACTATCATGATTTTGGACGGGTACAGCTCCATCCTGAAGTCGTTGAGCTGGATAGCTACCGGCAGCTCCTCCACCTCCCCGGTAAATGCATTCTCTCCCCGCCACTCCACCTTCTCCTCAGGAACAGTTATAAAATATCTTTTAAAATCTCCCCTGCCAAGGCCGGTAGCTATTAAAAGTAACAAGATTCCCAGATGGTTAAACAAAAATCCGGCTTCTTTTACTAAGGGTCCGCCTCCTTTCAGCAAAAATCCGGTATCTTTAAACAAAGAACCTCCTGTATCTTTCAGAAAGAATCCTGAAACTTTCTGCCTTAACGTTCGCAACCTTCTTCCCACAGCCATAGATAGGCTGACCATCAGCATCATATAAACCAGAGCAAAAGGCCAGGAGCTCTTGATGCTATTTCCCGGAATCAGCCCCATAGCCACTGAGAGTAGGGTGATCAGGAGAATTAAGATTAAAGCTACAGGTGTTTTACCGAAAGCAGAGAGTGGCGAGGAGCCCTTTATGGTTCCCAAAAGTATAAGGATCAAAACTAAAATGAGATTTACCGGAAAAGAGATCAGCGAGAAATCAAATCCTTTTGTAAAAATTTCAAGTGCCACCCCGGCGGTCAAAACTGCCGAAATAAATATCAGCTCTATCAGAGGAGCCTTTTGTTTTCTTTTGCTTTCTGTATCCATTGCGGCACAATATCCCTTTTAAACTCCTCTTTTTTAGATCTCAGCCCCTCCATATCAAGTCCGATATAGCTCTGTGCCTTCTCTTTGGTGGAGATATCCGGCAGAGGGTAATCTCCGCTCACTCCCAATGATGCGAGAACCTTATGTATCTGAAGTTGCGCCTGAAAACTTCTGTCCAGTGAATGAGACAGAATTCTCTGAGTTTCAACCGGAGCGTGAAAGGAGGCTCCGTGTGATGCCACTGCAAAGTCCCATCTCCACTGGGCAGCTCTCAACAACTCCAGAACAGGCTTCATCTGATTCTGAGAGGCTCCCTTGTCCCATGCATATTTTGCTCCGATATGAGCCTTCGCAAGTTCCTTCT
Organism: Bacteroidales bacterium; assembly: GCA_023230265.1. Classification (GTDB taxonomy): domain Bacteria; phylum Bacteroidota; class Bacteroidia; order Bacteroidales; family UBA932; genus Bact-08. Next base: position 3,415 of record JALNXR010000210.1, read on the forward strand.
CCACCCGGTCACGGGTCTCGTTTATCTTATCCTGGTACTGGTAAACGTATTCCATCAGCTTTTCGGGAGTGTCCCTGTGGCAAACCTGACAGGTGCGGTCAATATGTTTCAGGGGCGAAACAAGGTGATGGTCGCTGAATTTTATCGCTCCGTCTGTTTTGTATGGCATATGGCAGTCAGCGCATGAAAGACCTCTCTGAGCGTGTGGTCCCATAAGGAATAGCTCGTAATCAGGGTGCTGAGCTTTAAGCATTGGTGCTTTGCTCAGGGTATGGGTCCAGTCAGAGAATCCAACTTCGTCATAGTACTTTTCAATCTCCTCCACACTCATCCCTTTATCCCACGGGAAAGTAAGGTACTTTCCGTCACCCTTGAAATAATACTCCACGTGACACTGGGCGCAGGCAAGAGTCCTCATCTCCTGAATGGATGATTTGGAAACATCCATTCCTCTTCTCTCAAAAGCCTCTGCCAGAGCCGGTCTGGAAATTGCGACATTCATATTCTCAGGGTTGTGACAATCCGCACAACCTATTGGATTCACTATCTCATGACCAAAAACGCTCCATTTAGAAGAGTAGAATTTCTCAATTCCCACTTCAGCCATCATCCTCGGCACATCGGGACTCTTACAACTCCAGCAGGTTGCAGGCTGAATATTCTCTTCCTCCTTAAAAGGTGCGCCTGTTCTGAGAGTATTTCTTATATCTTCAATTGCATAAAAATGTCCTCGTGGAGAGCCGTACTCTCTTGAGAAGGTGTATCCTGCCCAAAGTATCACCATCTCCGGCCTCTCTTCCAGTACATCAACTGTGGAATTGCCCATATGTTTGCTGGCAAAATCCTGCTCTGATGTCT
>JALNXR010000171.1 GCA_023230265.1 Bacteroidales bacterium
TTTCCGTGGGGGATTTCCCGGTGGCAGTGCCAGCAAGCTGTCGCTTTTCCCTCTTTGACCTCTGCGTATTTTACCATTCCTGTTTTGACGAACTGAGTATTGAGCTCTGTATGACAACGGATACAGTTTTCCATTATTGCAGAATAACTTGCTGTTCTTGGCCTTATGGCCTGAGGTTCTATCCGCAGAGTGAACACTGCTGCATGATATAATCCGTCCTTTGCCTTAAAGGAGTAACCTCTGATAATGTTGTCCTGCGGAACATGGCAGTCATTGCAGGTGGTCCAGGCCTGATGGGAGCTCTTTTGCCAGGACTGATAATAAGGGGCCATAATGTGACAATTAACACAGGCCGAGGGATCATCGGAGAGATAGGAGGCCATCCGGGACACATACAACAGATAAATTATGAGCCCTGTAACGGCCCCAAGAAGTATTACAAGAGGAAGAATCAACCGGCGGGGGAATCTCTTCTCCATAGTTTAAGTTTTGCTGTCTACACAAATATAACGAAAAAAGTTGACCTTGCCACTGTTTTTTGATAGTGCTGCAATTATATTTGCTCTTTTTCTTCAATTATATCAGAATGTTTTATTATATTTGTGACGGATGTAAACTATAATTGAACAATGACTGATTACATAAACAGGCCTATATATATCGAAAAAATAAAACCTTTTATCGGTAAATCGTTGATAAAAGTGCTGGTCGGTCAAAGAAGAGTGGGAAAAAGCTATCTTCTGATGCAGCTTAAAGAGCTTATTAAAGCTCAGAATACCAATACCCAGATAATCTATATCAACAAAGAACTTAATGAATTTTCATCTATCAGGAATTCCGATGACCTCTTTTGTTACCTGGAGCAAAATGTAAAAGGAGAAGGAAAGGTCGCACTGTTTATTGATGAAATTCAGGATATTGAATCTTTTGAAGTAACACTCAGAGATCTGGTAACCAGAAAAAATTATGATATTTACTGTACCGGGAGTAATGCAAACCTGCTTTCAGGTGAGCTAACTACTCTCCTGAGCGGCAGATATATCGAGATAAAAGTTTTTTGTTTAAGCTATGCGGAATTTCTTAATTTCAACAAAATTTATGACTCTGTTGAATCTTTTAAGACCTACATTATGGTTGGGGGGCTCCCCTATCTGATTAACCTGAGCAATGAAATTCCTGTCGCTTATGAATACATAACAAGTATCTATAACACAATACTTCTAAAAGATGTAGTTGCCCGGTTTAATGTCAGAAATGTAAAGTTCCTGGAAAATTTAGTTCAATTCTTATCTGATAATCTTGGCAGTATTGTCTCCTCAAAAAAAATAAGTGAGTACCTGAAATCTCAGAAAATAAACATCTCAACACAGGTGGTCATAGATTACCTGGGATATCTTGAATCTTCATTTCTGATATCTAAGGTTAAGCGTTCAGGGATTGAGGGGAAGAAGATTTTTGAAATCGGGGAGAAGTACTTTTTTGAAGATATTGGAATCAGAAATGCAATTGTCGGCTACAAATCAACCGACATCAATAAAATACTTGAAAACACAGTTTACCTGCATCTGAGAATCGCCGGGTACTCTGTGACAGTAGGTATGGAAGGAGACAAAGAGATCGATTTTGTTGCACAGAAAGCAGGTAATAAAATCTATGTACAAGTAGCATATATGCTTACAAATAAGGATACCATCAATCGTGAATTTGGAAATCTTCTTAAAATACCCGATAATTTTCCAAAGTATGTGGTAACGATGGATGAAATAACAGAAACTACAACATACAAGGGAATTACACGAATGAACATTAGAGACTTTTGTTTATATCTTGCTTCTGAGTAATCCCGCTTTTGCCACCCAATGAACTTACTTCATTTATTGTAGTAATAATTATTTTTACTACTTTTATCCAACTAACTCCCGGCTAAATATTTACATTTGGCAACAACCATCCATAAATTCAACTGGGGGCTCCGGTTTTATCCGGTTCGGTCCGGATATGCCCTACTATTGGTTGTTACAGCTATGGTCTCTTCCTGCTCAAAAGAATCTGAGCCACCAGAAGACAATGTCGCTCCTGTAATTAATGTTATTTCTCCAGTCAATAAAATGACATATGAAGTAAACAATATACCTCTTTCTTGGTCAATAAATGAAGAAAATTATAAGAAAGGATATTTTAAGATTAATGGAGGAAAAGAATATGAAATTGGTAAAACAGGAAGTAAAGATACCGTGCTCGCTAATGGGACATATACTGTTCATTTTTTTGCAGAGGACAAATCCTCTAATAAATCTTCGAAGACAATTGAAATGATAGTAAACAAACCAGCTCCGGATACAACTCCTCCAAAAATCAGTTTTTCTACTCCTGAAAACAATAAAACTTACGTTACTGGTGAAGTTCCTTTTTCATGGAATATAAGCGACGCGAGTGGTGTTGCTTCTTCGTCTTACTCTCTTAATGGAGTTAATAAGAATATTAATTCAACTGGAAGTGAAACTTTAAATTTGACTAATGGAAATTATGAATTAAAAGTTCGGGCTGTTGATACAAAAGAAAATGTTAAGGACACAACTGTTAATTTTGTTGTGAATATCCCTCCAACTTACAAATACACAATTAACCCTTTTGTTCAACCAAATGACTCGACACTGAACTATTATGGTTCTGGGGATGTTGACGGAAATAATAAAGTTGAACAAAATGATGTGAATAAATTAGAACAAATTATAAATGGAACTTTTACTCCAAACTTGGAATCAAATGATCCAGTTGAATATAGAACCCTTGACAGAGCTGATGTTAATGGTGACGAAAAAGTTGACAGCACAGATAAACAAATTTTACAAGAAAAATTGAATGGAACAAGAGAATATTTGCCTTGTGAATGGAACAAACTTAAGACAAGAGCGGAGAGAGAAGAGTGGTTTCAAAAGATGAAAAAAATAAATGAGAAAAGTAGCACTTTTCCTAAACTAGGTGTTGATGACTGTAATGTTTTTTCTTGGCAAACCCAAATAAATTTCCATGGAACAAAAGATTATGGTTTTGAAGGAACTATTGAATATGGAAATAGGACTTTAAAATTAAGAGATAATGGAAGATTTAATATTCATATGTGTGAAGTTACTGTTGCACCAAATAATCCAGACTATGCTGCACATAGGATGAATACTTTTATACCAGGAGAAGCCATTTCAACTTACTCAGATTGGTTCTTCTTCGAACCTCAATATACTCATGGTGACGGAAAAGCAAATGATTGGTTAATGCAATATGCTGGGGGAAATAGGGCAGTAATAAAAGGCCCTCCAAGAAATAAAGATTTTGGTTCTGAGGGAATAGCAACAATTCGTATTTTAAATAATAAAATAACTAGCTATAATGTAAATAGTAATCCAGAAATAAGGATAATAAAAACCCGTAGTGAGAGCAATGGGTTGAAGTGAGTAACTTACGCCCTCACGAATGCAACTTTAAACCGGTAGTGTACCAGCTGCCGGTTTTTTAATCCGCCAGGTTTAGATCCCATGCCCTGATGTGCTTAATTCCGCCCTGTAAAGGGAACTCAATGTAATCCTGCTCCTTGTAAGTTTTCAGGAATTCAAAATCAGTAATTTTTATTTGTGTAGTCTTTCCTCTTAGGCCCAAAATCAAAAGATTTTTGGTCCCATAGGTTGTATTTTTCTAAGATTTAATGCTTTTCGTCCATAGCCGAATATTTTGCGCTTATATAGCAATTATTCGGTTATAGACGAATATTTTATCGCCACAAATATACCTTGTCTCAGTTTAATTCTCTCCAGGCCCCACTTGCAAGCTCTTCTGCACCTCTGTTTTGTATATTAGAAAATACAATTATCATTGTAAAATGAATACTGCAATATCGAAAATGGATTTTTCAATCAAATACCTTTGTGGATGTTCGGGCTGCTTTACTAGGACCTTGCCACTTAAATAGCAATGGGATTTGTTCTGATAACCAACCTGTTGTATTTACTTTTTGAATTTTACAATATTATCATTCAATATTTAGGCAGAATGAATTATTAAGGTTTCAAATGAAAACAGAAATACAGATAAAATATTGGTAGGAAAGGTCATTCATGCTCTTATTACTTCGCGAACGGAATGAGGGTTGCATTTAAATATGATTATATTCACCTAAAAGCATAACTATATGTGAATATAATCACCATATGTTATTATCTTTGTATAAAAAGCTATGTATTCAAGATTATTAAGTGATATAATAAAGAGCCGGGTTGACTCTGGCAAAGCGATTATTGTAATTGGCCCGCGACAAGTGGGTAAAACAACTTTAATTGAATCGATTCTTGCTCCTAAGGATTATTTGCTTTTGAATGGAGACGATCCTAAAACCCGAAGTTTAATGACAGAACCCAATACAGAGCAGATTAGGACGATTTTGGGAAATTCCAGGTATGTATTTATTGACGAAGCTCAAAGAATTGAAGGAATAGGACTTACAATGAAGATAATTACGGACAGGTTCAAAAATGTTCAGTTATTCGCAAGTGGTTCGTCCTCTTTTGATTTGTCAAACAAACTTAATGAACCATTGACAGGTAGGAAATGGGAATATCACCTTTATCCAATTTCCTGGGAAGAATATGAAGACCGTCATGGTTTTTTACAGGCAGAACAGAACTTGGAAAACAGATTGCTTTTCGGATTTTATCCGGATGTATTGAATAATGTTGGAGACGAAGTCAGTGTCTTACGCAATTTAGTAAGCAGCTATTTGTACAAAGATATTCTATCTTATGCATATATTCGAAAGCCGGAAGTCCTGGAAAAGCTTGTTCAGGCTCTTGCCCTCCAGATAGGTAATGAGGTAAATTATTCTGAATTATCTCAAATTGTAGGTGTTGACAAAAATACCGTTAGCAAATACATTGATATACTGGAAGAGGGATACATCGTTTTTAAATTAAGTAGTTTT
>JALNXR010000063.1 GCA_023230265.1 Bacteroidales bacterium
GGGTGATGCAGGAGAGGGGATACAGGGTTGCCATTGTGCCTCAGCCAAACTGGAGGGATGATCTCAGGGATTTCAGAAAGCTGGGCGCACCGAGACTCTTTTTTGGAGTGACGTCAGGTGCTATGGATTCCATGATAAATCATTACACTGCAAACAAAAGGATCAGAAGTAACGATGCATACACTCCTGAAGGTAAAGCAGGGCAAAGGCCGGATTATGCAGTTAATGTATACACCCAAATACTAAAATCACTATATCCGGAGGTGCCTGTAATTATCGGCGGTGTGGAGGCTTCTCTAAGAAGGGTAACCCATTACGATTACTGGCAGGATAAGCTTCTCCCCTCTGTTCTTATATCCTCCGGAGCAGACATATTGGTTTATGGGATGGGAGAAAAACCGATTCTGGAGATAGCTGCTGTACTTAATTCCGGGGCTTCTGTTTTGGAGGTGAGAAACTTAAGGCAGATTGCATTTTTGGCTGAATGGGGAGATTCCGGGATCAGTGACACCGTGATGCTTAACTCTTTTGAAGAGTGCTGCAGAGATAAAATGGCTTTTATTGAAAATTTCAATATTCTTGAAAGGGAGGCCGACTCTTTACACCCCAAATATCTGATTGAACCCGCAAAAGGGAAATTTGTCCATGTAACACCTTCGTATCCTCCAGTAAAAGAGAAAGAACTCGATTCTTTTTATGATCTGCCCTTTACTAAAAGACCACATCCCAGATATCGCGACAAGCATATTCCGGCTTATGAAATGATTAAATTTTCAATTAACACACACCGGGGATGCTTTGGATCCTGCGCTTTCTGCACAATATCTGCCCATCAGGGAAAATTTGTTCTCTCAAGATCAGAGGATTCAATACTCAGAGAGGTAAAGCTTCTAGCTGCTATGGAGGAGTTTAAAGGGGTAATATCTGATGCCGGGGGACCTACAGCCAATATGTACGGAATGGGGGGAAGAAATCCTTCTCTCTGCACAACCTGCAAAAGGAACAGTTGTGTCTACCCATCAGTCTGCAAGAACCTTGACATATCACACGAAAGGCTTCTGAAATTATATAAGGCAATATCAGAGGTCTCCGGAGTGAAAAAGTTGTTTATTGGGAGTGGTATCCGGTACGATCTGTTTTTAAATGAAAAAGGCTACCTTTCTGTTTCAGGAAGGGAGTATCTTAAAGAGGTGATTGAAAAACATACTTCCGGCAGGTTTAAAGTGGCACCGGAGCACACAGAAGAGCATGTGCTTAAACTTATGGGTAAACCATCTTTTAAGTCATTCAGGTTTCTTAGAGAAGAGTTTAAAAGGATAAGCGGGAACTCTCGTAAAAGATATGAAATAATGCCCTATTTTATCTCAGGCCACCCTGGATGCACTATAGCGGATATGCGTTCTCTTGCATCCAATCCGTTGCTAAAAGATATAAACACAGAACAGGTACAGGTTTTTACCCCAACCCCTATGACCAGATCCTCAATAATGTATTACACCGGTCTTGATACTAAAACACTGAAAAACATATATATAGAAAGGTCTATAGAAGACATGAAAAGACAGAAATCATTTTTTTTCAACAAAAAATAGAAAAAGAGTTTTTATATAAAAAAATTGCATTATAATTGCAACCCCAAATTATAGAACAGATAACAGTTATGGAGAAGATGAGTAACCAGGCAGAGAATAAGGTAAATGGTACTCCTAAAAAGTTAAAACGCAGAGCGGTTGTTAGTTATGTGAACATGAGTCCGGAGCTTGCTGCTGCCTTCAAAAATAAATACCCAAAAGGATATGCAGACTACATGGGTGAGATTATGAAGGTTGACAAACCCGACGGAACTTTCTTCTACGCAGTCTCTGTTGAATTACCTGATGCAATTTACCTGGTCAAAATTGAGGTTAAAATTGATGATTACGAAGAGGCAGAACAGGGCCTTTTTGGAGGAACCAGCAACGAGGAGGAGACAGATGAACCGGATGAGTTTCCTGATGATGATTCAACCGGAACTTTTGCAGAGGAGGAAGAGTCCGACGACTAATCTTTTTAATGTTGCTCTTTACAAAATGGGTGTGGAATCACCCTTTTTTTTTGTATTTTCGTGATCAACAGTTCAACTGTGTATGAATAAATTTGCAGCTATAATATCCAACCGGCTAAAAGCTCTCCCGGAGAGCAGAATGCTGCTGATTCTATCCTTTGTTACCGGATTGTGTAGCGGGGTTGCTTCATTATTGATAAAGAATGCAATACATTTTTTTGCATGGATTCTCAAAGGATGGTTCAATACTCCTGCGGAGAGTATACTCTACATATTATATCCTGGTGTGGGGATGTTGCTGTCACTTCTGTTTGTAAAATATGTGATCAAAGACAATATCAGTCATGGTGTCACAAAAGTGCTACACTCAATCGCCCGTAACGAATCCAGAATTAAAAGCCACAACACCTGGTCCTCGATAGCAGCCAGTTCTGTTACGATAGGATTCGGGGGATCAGTCGGGGCAGAGGCTCCAATTGTATATACAGGTGCAGCAATTGGTTCCAATCTTGCCAGATCTCTCGGACTTTCATATAAGTACATGACCATATTGCTGGGGTGCGGAGCTGCCGGAGCAATAGCAGGGATATTCAAAGCTCCGCTTGCCGGCTTATTGTTCACTCTGGAGATACTGATGTTCAATATCTCTATGACCTCCATCGTGCCTCTTCTTGTATCAACCGTTACAGCAGCAACAGTCTCATTTTTCTTCCTGGGAGATGCAGTGGTTTTTAGTAATACTCTGGAAACTTTTAAGATGAGCAATATCCCATACTATATTGGCCTTGGTGTAGCCTGCGGATTCATTTCTCTCTACTTTACCAGAACAACTCTCCGGATAGAAGACAAAATCGGGTCCATTTCAAATCCTTATAAAAAATGGTTTATCTCTGCAGCATCACTGGGAATCCTGATTTTTCTCTTTCCCCCTCTTTACGGAGAGGGATACTCTTCTATAACAGCACTTTTGAACAATAATCCAAGCCTGGCGACAGGATCTTTTATTTTTAATGACCTGCTCAGGCATGAGTGGTTTATTCCACTCTTTTTTCTTGCAATTGTTTTTCTCAAGATAGTTGCCATGGCATTTACCAATGCAGGAGGCGGAGTGGGCGGAACTTTTGGCCCCACTCTGGTTGTTGGGGGTATATTCGGTTTTGTATTCAGCAGAGTGCTGAACCTTACCGGAATAGATTCAATTCCTGAAACTAATTTTGCACTGGTGGGAATGGCGGGACTTATGGCAGGAGTGATGCACGCTCCAATGACTGCAATTTTTCTGATTGCAGAGATGACGGGTGGGTATATGCTACTCACACCGCTGATAATAACCTCTGTAGTCTCCTTTGCCACTATCAGGGGATTTGAGAAATACTCCATATACACCAAAAGGATTGCAAGAGAGGGAGATCTCCTTACGCACGATAACGATAAGGCTGCACTTACACTCCTAAAAACATGCGATCTGATAGAAAAGGATTTTACTCCTGTAAAGGAGGATTATACTTTGGGAATGCTTACCGGTGTTATTGCCAGTTCCAGAAGGAATCTCTTTCCTGTTACTGCAGATAATGGCACTTTACAGGGAATTATTCTTCTGGATGAAATCAGAACATTAATCTTTGAAAGAGAAAAGTATGATACCGTAAAGGTAAAGGATATTATGAAACAACCACCTGGTACAGTCTGTATCGAAGACAGCATGGAGCAGGTGATGAATAAATTCGAAATTACCTCTGTATGGAACCTTCCGGTTCTGGATAAAAACGGAGCTTATATCGGTTTTATCTCTAAGTCAAAAATATTTTCAGCCTATCGGGAACAATTGAAACTTGTGTCACATGAATAAAATCTATACAGAGCATATCACTAAGCTCATGGGTGTAAACACCTGGCAAGTAGAACATTGTATTGAGTTGTTTGAAGAGGGAGCCACAATTCCCTTTATCTCCCGCTACAGAAAAGAGAGAACAGGAGGATTGGACGAAGTTCAGGTAACAGAGATAAAACACTATTTTCTCAGGTTTACAGAGCTTGAAAAAAGAAAATCCACAATTTTAAAAAGTATTCAGGAGCAGGACAAACTTACAGATAAACTCAAAAAGTCAATAGAGGAGACAATTGATGAAAACACGCTGGAAGATCTCTATCTGCCTTATAAACCAAAAAGAAGGACAAAGGCTTCAGTAGCAAGAGAACTTGGCCTTGAACCACTGGCCAGGGATTTATTTGAACTCACTGTAACCGACTGCAACAGAGAAGCTGATAAATATCTTAGTGAAATGGTGGGTACAAGAGAAGATGCCCTCTCCGGTGCCAGGGATATTATTGCTGAATGGGTAAGTGAAACTGTGGAGGTGAGGGAAAAAATCAGAGATCTGTCTCTTAAAAAAGGTGTTGTAAAAGTAACCGCATCAAAAGGTGCCGGAGAGGAAGATAACAGTAAATTTGCCAACTATTTCGATTTTTCCCAGAGTGTTTCAAATATTCCGGCACACAGGCTTCTGGCAATATTAAGGGGAGAGAAAGAGGGAGAACTCTCTGTCAAGCTTGACATTAATGAATCTGAAGCCTTCGGACTTATTAAGGGGGTGGTATTTAAGAATAAACCTGTCAGTAATAACAAATCCGGTGCTTCGATCCAGGTTGCATATCAGGTTGAGATGGCTGTGGAAGATTCCTACAAGCGTCTGCTGGCACCGTCTGTAGAGAATGAAGTGTTTAAAATTGCAAAAGCAAAAGCTGATCTGGAATCAGTAAAAGTCTTTGGAGAGAATCTCTCCTCTCTTTTACTGGCCCCTCCTGTGGGACAGAAGAGAGTACTCGCAATTGATCCCGGATTCAGGACCGGATGTAAGATTGTTTGTCTGGATGCTCAGGGAGAGTTGTTGCACAACGATACAATTTTTCCGCACCCTCCTCAGAATGAGAAGATAACTGCAATGAAAAAGATATCTAACCTGGTAGAAGCATATAAAATTGAGGTGATAGCAATAGGTGACGGTACCGCAGGAAGAGAAACCGAATCATTCATAAAGAGAATCTCATTACCGCAGGGTATTGAGGTGTACTCTGTGAGTGAAGACGGAGCATCTGTCTACTCCGCATCGGAGAGTGCAAGAGAGGAGCTTCCTGATTATGATGTTACTGTAAGAGGGGCAGTCTCTATAGGCAGAAGGGCAATGGATCCGTTGGCAGAGCTGGTGAAAATTGATCCAAAATCTCTGGGTGTTGGACAGTATCAGCATGATGTGGACCAGAAACTGCTAAAAGAAATGTTGGATACAACTGTTGAGAGCTGCGTTTCCAGAGTGGGAGTAAACCTGAATACAGCAAGCAAACATCTGTTGGGATACGTCTCAGGTATCGGTCCATCCATAGCAAAGAGCATTGTTGAGTACAGAGCTCTGTACGGACCCTTCAAAAGCAGGTTTGAACTCAAAAAGGTGAAGAGATTGGGAGAGAAAGTTTTTGAGCAATGTGCAGGATTTCTGAGGATCCCCGGATCTGAGAATCCTCTGGATAACTCAGCAGTTCACCCTGAGAGATATGAATTGGTCAGGAATATTGCCACAGATATGAATTGTACGGTTGACGACCTGATAAGGAGGGGGGAGATCAGAAAGGGAATCGATATTAAAAGGTATATTTCTGAAGATGTAGGTGTCCCGACTCTTACCGATATTTTGGAAGAACTTTCCAAACCGGGCAGGGATCCAAGGGAGAAAGCAAAAGTGTTTGAATTTTCGTCTGATATTCAGACAATCGAAGATATAAAGCCAGGAATGATCCTTAAGGGGATAGTTACCAATATTACCAATTTTGGCGCATTTGTTGATATTGGTATTAAACAGGACGGACTAGTTCACATTTCGCAGATATCCGACAGATATGTTTCAAACCCGGCAGAGGTTATCAAACTCCAGCAGCATGTGAGGGTGAGGGTTGTTGATGTAGATTACAAAAGAGGCAGGATACAGCTGTCTATGAAGAACTTACTCTCTTCTTCCTCTGAGCGATAATTACACCGGCTATAACAATGATCACTCCGGCCATTTTTCTAAAACTCATATCTTCGCTTCCCAACAGGTAAGCGGCAGAAGCTGAAACTGCGGGAACCAGAGCGGTGAATATACTGGATTTGGCTACACCAAGAAACCTGACTGAGTTAATAAACAGAATAAAAGCCAAACTGGAACATAGCAAAGCCAGTCCAAACAGGGGGACAAATATCCTTAGAGTAATATCAGATATTGAAAAGGTTTTATAATTAAAAATCAGGAAGAGCGGTAGGAAAAACAGCGCCCCAAGTGAGTGTTGATAGGTTACAATAGTGTAACTGTTGTATTTACCGGCAAGTTTTTTAACAATCACAGAGTAGGCAACTGCAGAGAACACTGCCAGAAAGAGCACCAGAATTCCCATATAGTGCGAAAAATCCAGATTTCCCTTTTCAAAAACCACCAGCAATACCCCGGGAATTGTTAAAAACACTCCAAAAATGTTTAATGTCGAGATATACTCTTTGTAGAAGAGAATTCCTGCAATTGTTGCGAATATGGGTATGGTAGAGATAATTACAGCACCGATTGTGGCCGAATTTACAATTTGCAAACCAAATGTCTCACCAATAAAATATAGAAAAGGCTCCATCAATACCAGCAAAAGAAATGCTGGCCAATCTCCCCCGGATATTCTCTGGAGTTTTCTTAAAGATAATGATATTATTAAAAGGATAATTCCGGCAAGAGCCAGCCTGAGAAAGATAAGTGTGAAAACCGGTATATTATTGACCAATAAAAAATTGGTCCAAATAAATGATAAGCCCCACAAGGTTACGGCAACTGATACAGATATATATATCAGCAATGAAGATCTATTTCCCATGTTTAAAAACTAATTGTTTACCTCCTTTGGCACCTGTAAGCATGCCTTCAGAAACCACATGAACTCCGTTTACGAATGTATGGATGACAGAGGAGCTGAACGTCCTGCCCCTGAATGGAGACCATCCGCATTTATATGCGGGATAAAAAGTTGTTTTGTTGTCAGGTTTTGACGGATCAAAGACCATGATGTCAGCATAATATCCTTCCCGAAGAAATCCTCTTCTGTCAATATTGAAATTTTTGGCAGGAGAGTGAGACATACGGTCAACGACTGTATGTTCACAGAAAGCTCCCTCTTTATGCAGATCCCACATAATCTGAAAGCTGTGCTGTACAAGAGGAAGTCCGGAAGGGGTATTGAGATAATCTCCCGATTTTTCTTCATATGTGTGGGGAGCATGATCGGTCGCGACTACTTTGATCACTCCATCCCTGACAGCCTGGATAATAGCCTCTCTGTCAGATTGTTTTTTTATTGAGGGATTACATTTCATCAAACTGCCGTATCTGGTATAATCCCTGTCATCCAGCAACATATAATGGACACACACCTCACCGGTAATTTTATCGCTTTTCTCTTTGGCCTCTCTTATCATTTCAATCTCCTCTGCTGTGCTTAAATGGAGAATGTGTAGTCTTGACCGGTGTCTTAGAGCAAGATCTATGGCTTTGTGGGTGGATTCAATACAAGCCTGCCTGCTTCTGATTAAGGAGTGTACAGAAAAGTCGCGGGGATCCGGATGACTCTCCATCACTTTTTCAAAATTATTGCGGATAATAGCCTCCTCTTCGCAATGAGTGGCAATCAGCACCGGGGAAAGTGAAAAAATTTGTTCGAGTACAGAAGGGTCATCTACAAGCATATTGCCTGTGGAAGAACCCATAAAAACTTTAATTCCACAAGTTTTTGAAGGATCAGTATTTACAATTTCTTTAATGTTGTTGTTATTTGCTCCCAGATAGAATGACCAGTTGGCAAAGGAGCCGGAGGTAGCGATTCTGTTTTTCTCCTCAACTCTTTCAATAGTTACAACGGGAGGATTATTGTTGGGCATATCCATATAGGAAGTCACCCCTCCAAGAACTGCGGCGGCACTTTCACTGCAAATATCTCCCTTATGTGTGTTTCCAGGCTCCCTGAAATGAACCTGATCATCAATTATTCCAGGCACGATGCAGAGATTCGTACAGTCAATCAAGATATCATAGTCTTGATTGGCAGGTGTTTGGGAATTAATCCCAAGGCTTTTAGTATTTGTAGCAGAGTTATCTTCCATAGAATATAACTCTGAATATAACTCTGTTATGGAGTCAATGGTGTCGTCTTTTATTAAAAGATTACCAATAAATGACCTCCCCTCATTTATAATCTTTCCATTTTTAAGTAAAATCCTCATTTCGCAGATGTGCTGACGGCAGGTCTGAATTTTCTGAATCTCATTTTTAATACACCCCAAAAAGCCTCCCCAAAAATTCCGCTGCTCATCTTTGAGGTACCCTCTTTTCTGTCACGGAATATTATCGGAATCTCACTGATCCGGAATCCCAACCTGAAGGTAGTATATTTCATCTCGATCTGGAATCCGTAACCTTTCATTTTGATTTTTGACAGATCGATAGTTTCCAGCACTTTACGACGATAGCATTTGAATCCGGAAGTGGTGTCAAAAATATTCATTCCAAGAACTTTTCTCACATACACAGAGGCAGAATATGACATAATAACCCTACCTATAGGCCAGTTTATCACGCTTATTCCATCGCAGTAACGGGAGCCGATTGTAAGATCGGCACCCTTTTCACACTCGTTGAACAGCAGTGGCAGATCCATTGGATCATGGGAAAAGTCGGCATCCATCTCAAATATATAGTCGTACCCGTGTTCAAGAGCCCACCTGAATCCGGTCATATAGGCAGTGCCCAGTCCAAGTTTCCCGGATCTTTCTTTAAGGAACAGTGAATCAGGATGTATCTTCAGCATCTCTTTTACAATGGAAGCTGTCCCGTCCGGAGATCCGTCATCCACTATCAGTATGTGAAAATTCTGTTTGAGATCAAATATTGCATTGATAATCCGGGAAATATTCTCCTTCTCATTATAAGTTGGAATCACAACTATTTTTGACGGATTCATAGACAGTGGTTTTGCTTTATATATTAAAGTATATTGTTATTAACATAATACAAATGTACTAATAATATTTTATCAAAATTCTTTTGTAAAAGTAGAGGCTCTGAGAGGTGAAAATTATTTATTAGAAATTGTAAGTTTTTTTCAGAAAAAGATTTGTTAATTAAAAAAAGATGGCTACCTTTGCACTCCCAAACGAAAAATAAGGCACTCGCCTGTTAGAAATTTAGGGAAAGATCTTTGAAAAAACTGGAAGATAATAGTACAATTTAAAGTAGTACAATAAGAGTAAAGCGTTAATTCCTAAAGGAATTATAAGAGTAACAGGCAAGCTAGTCATAAAAAAAACAAATTTTTTACAATGAAGAGTTTGATCCTGGCTCAGGATGAACGCTAGCGGCAGGCTTAACACATGCAAGTCGAGGGGCAGCATACCCAGCAATGGGTGATGGCGA
>JALNXR010000065.1 GCA_023230265.1 Bacteroidales bacterium
GATGTGATTTCCCGGCTTCGCAAAAAAGAGGGAGAGGTGAGGCAACAAATCTCTGTCAAAAAACGGGAGATGGAGAGGCTCAACAGAGAAATAGAGAGAATCCTGGCAAAAGCTGCCAGCGAAAAAAAGAGCCCTGAATACAGGGAGAGTGAGGTTGACCGTCAGTTGTCGGACAACTTCGGAAGCAATAAAGGCAAACTTCCCTGGCCTGTTAAATCAGGGGTAATCATTGAGGAGTTCGGGCAGCATAACCATCCTGTGTTCAAAAACATAACCCTCCCGTTCAATAATGGGATCAATATTGCCGCCGATACCGCCGCAGATGTCTATTCAGTATTCGATGGGGTTGTAAAACAGATACTAGTGATGCCAGGTTATGACCAGTGCGTACTTGTGCAGCATGGTGACTATTTCACCTTCTACACCAAGCTTGATAAACTATCTGTAAAAAGCGGAGACAGGGTTGTAACCATGCAGAAACTCGGTTCCCTGGCAGTGGGCAAAGATGGGTCAGTTCTCCATTTCCAGCTTTGGTACAAGACACAGAAACAGAATCCGGAATTGTGGATTACAAATCAGAATCAGTAACTAAAGCTGCTGCCCCCAATAAATTCTCTTAAAACAGATGTTGGCGGAATTCTTTCGAACTCAGATGGTTGCATCTCATTTATATAAGAGAGAAATTTCAGAAGCCTGATACTCTCTGTGGATGCGGGTGAGTCCGGAGGTATCCTCCTCAGCATCGGTTCTGCAAAATATTTTAGAACAGGTAATTCATAAATAAGTGCTGAATTGAACATAATATCTGCGTTTTCCTGGAACGGAAAGATATTGTTGATTTCACCCCTGCGCACACTTGGCCATCTCAGTATTGTAGCTTCAGGTGAGATCCCCCTGTAGTGGCCGTCCCTTACCAGTCTTCTTATCAGCCTGTTGTCAGAAGTGGAGATGTTGTTGTTCTCGTCCAGGGAGAGGGAGGTGAGGGCCGATGCATATATCCTGTAGCATTTTTGGGGCGAAAGGTGCTCTGTGAGCCTTGGATTGAGTGCATGTATCCCCTCCATTATCAGAATATCCTTCTCTCCCAGTTTTAGTGTATCTCCCCGCATAACTCTTTTTCCGGTTGCAAAGTCAAACTTTGGAAGTTCCACTCTCTCTCCTTCAAAGAGCTGATTAAGCTGGTGATTCAGAAAATCGGCATCCAAAGCTCCCAATACCTCAAAATCGTAATTACCATCTTTGTCTCTGGGGGTCTCCTCTCTGTCCTTAAAATAGTTGTCCATCTCAATTATGACCGGATTCAATCCCAGCACACGGCTCTGGAGGGCAACTCTCTTTGAAGTGGTGGTTTTGCCGCTGCTTGAGGGACCTGATATCAGAATCAACTTCACCCCCTCTCTTCTTTTAAATATCTCGTCGGCTATGGCAGCATATTTCCTTTCATGCAGCCCCTCCGCTATCTGTATAAGCTCAACAGATCTTTCGTTCAGGATTGCCTGGTTAAGAGCACCGACACCTTTTACTCCCAGTATTGAACACCAGTCAGAATTCTCCTTGAATACGTCAAACAGTTTGTACTGATAAGGAACCTTAACGATCTCATATGGTTTTGTGATTGGCGGGGTATTAATGAGGAATCCCCTGCTGAAGGATTCAAATCTGAAGCTTTTAAGAGCAGCGGTACTCTCTGTGAGAGGCCCGTAAAAATGGTCTGCGTAACCATCGAGATAATATACAGTTGTAAAGAATCTTCCCCGGAGTTTGTGCAGTGTTGCCTTTTCCGGTTTGTTCTGGGATTTGAATATCTCAACAGCCTCTCCGGTGGGTATCTTCTCCCTTGTAAAGGGAAGATCTGCATCAATAATCTGTTGCATCCTGTTCCTGATTGCATCTATCTCTTTTTCACTAAGATTAACCACTTTTGGAGATCCGTCCTCTTCCGGCTCCAGCTCCCTGAGTTCACCGTACATACCGTTCTGCATATTGTAGTCTATTATCAGGGAATATTGAGGAAAAAGCTCAGCTGCAACTTTTTGCAGCACAAAGATTATCGAACGGTTGTAGCAACGCTGTCCATCACTGTGTGTATAATCTATAAACCTGACTATGTGGGGTATGTATATTTTGAAAGAGAGCTCCTTAAGCTGATTGTCCACAATTGCGGCAAGTACCGGTAGTTCCGGTTTATAGCCCGACCTGGAAAGAAGTTCGCTAAGGGTGGTTCCCGGTTTGCACCCGAATGAACAATTCAGATTATCACAGTAAACGTTTATCTCTTCTTTCATAATCCTCTCTTTTTTAATTTTTTTGACACATTTCTGCAGTCACATCCGTAAAATTATTTTCTTTATTTCTACAGGTAACTACCTGTTACCGATGAGGGATTTTTTCCAAGCTCCTCAGGTGTACCCTCTGCAACAATTCTGCCACCCTTCTCTCCACCCTCAGGTCCCATATCAAAAATATAGTCAACAGAGCGGAGTACATCCAGGTTGTGTTCAATTACAATCACTGTATTCCCTTGGTCTGTAAGTTTGTGGAGCACTCCGAGCAAGACTTTTACATCTTCAAAATGGAGTCCCGTTGTCGGCTCATCCAGTATGTAAAGGGTGTTTCCGGTTCCCTTTCTGGAGAGCTCCGCAGCAAGTTTAAGACGTTGGCTCTCCCCTCCGCTCAGAGTTGTAGAGTATTGGCCCAGCCTCACATAGCCAAGCCCTACAGATTCAAGGGTCTTAAGTTTGTGTACAATTTTGGGAATGTTTTCAAAAAACTCCACGGCACGGGATATTGTCATCTCCAGCACATCGCTGATGGAGTGACCTTTGTATTTAACCGACAGAGTATCGGGTTTATACCTCTTCCCATTGCACTCTCTGCATTTTATATGAACAGAGGGTAAAAAATTCATTTCGATTATCTGTACCCCTGCTCCGTTACATGAGTCACATCTTCCCCCCCGGGAATTAAACGAAAAACGGTTGGCTTTAAAACCCCTGGTCTTTGCATCGGGTGTCATCTCAAAGAGGTTTCTAATATGGGTAAATACACCTGTGTAGGTTGCCGGATTGCTTCTGGGGGTTCTCCCTATAGGTGACTGATCCACCTCAATAACTTTATCCAGGTTTTCTGCTCCGCACACCTCCCTGTATGGCAGAACCTTGTACAAAGACCTGTTAAGCAGGTTGCTCAGAGCTGGCATGAGTGTCTGGTTGATCAGTGAGGATTTTCCGCTGCCGCTCACTCCGCTGATGCCGATAAAGCATCCGAGAGGGATCTTAATGTTTATATCTTTAAGGTTATTGCCGGTTGCACCTCTGAGTTCCAGATATTTGCCATTGCATTTCCTTCTGGATGACGGAGGCGTCACCGATCTGATCCCTTTAAGATATTCCAGTGTTAAACTGTCGTGCTTTTTAATTTCCTCTTCTGTAAGCCGGTCTATCACACCTGGTTCTCCGGCAAAGAGAACTCTGCCGCCCTTCTCTCCTGCACCGGGTCCCAGGTCTATCAGGAAATCAGCACTCTCAATCGTTTGCTGATCGTGCTCCACAACCATGACAGAATTTCCCTCATCCCTGAGCCTCCTGAGAGATGAGAGAAGTTTGATATTGTCCCTGTGGTGGAGGCCAATACTTGGTTCATCCAATATATAGAGAACATTTACCAGTTTCGAGCCTATTTGTGTTGCCAGCCTTATTCTCTGGCTCTCTCCCCCGCTCAGGGATTTTGTGGTTCTGTCCAGTGTAAGATACTCCAGACCCACACCTTTGAGAAATCCAAGCCTCTCCCTGATCTCCTTAAGTATATCCCTGGCAATTATTTTTTCACGGTCAGAGAGCTTCTCCTCCAGAGATAAGCTCCATTCAGAAAGGGTGTTGATGTCCATGGCTGCGACTTCGGCAATATTGAGCCCGGCCACTTTAAAGTACAGAGCCTCTCTCCTGAGTCTTGTACCGTTGCATACACTGCAGGTAATCTCCTCCATATACCTCTCTTTACGGACTGAGAGCTCCTGGTCGTCAGAATCATTAAGTTCGATGCGGGACATTATACCATCAAATGTGCTCATATAGGATTTTTGCCCCTCTCCTATGCGGAACAGTTCATCAGAACCATAGAGTATAGTGTTTAATGCTTCCTGGGGAATATCCTTTATAGGATCAAAGAGAGAAAATCCGTACTTCTTTGATATTGACTCAAATATCTCATACAGAGAGCTGTTTTTAATTGTCCCTGCCGGTACAATTCCCCCTTTTGCAATAGATAGAGAGTCGTCGGGGATGATTTTGGAGAGATCCGCTTTTATTATCACACCCAGTCCTTTACACTCGGGGCAGGCACCCTGCGGAGAGTTAAAGGAGAAGGTGTGTGGGGCCGGTTCGGGATATGAGATTCCTGAATCGGGACATATCAGGTTTTTGCTGAAATGCTCGTTTTTTCCCGATTCATTGTCAAGGAGAGTCATTACACCCTTGCCGTGATGGAGAGCCGTGACAACAGATTCTCTTATTCTGGATTTCTCATCGCGGTCTGGTAAAAGTTTATCTACAACCAGGTCAATGAAATGAACCTTATATCTGTCCAGAGGTTTTATTGTATTGAGATCCTCCAGTGCACCGTCAACCCTCACCTGACGGAATCCCTTCTTTACCAGCTGGTCAAACAACTCTTTGTAATGGCCCTTCCTTCCCGATACGAGGGGAGAGAGGAGTAGCGCCTTTTTACCTGAGTACCTCTCAATTATCAGGGATACTATCTGATCATCGGTATACTTAACCATCTCTCTGCCGGTTACGGGAGAGTAGGCAATTGAAGCCCTTGCATACAGGAGCCTTAGAAAATCGTAGATCTCCGTAATGGTCCCTACGGTTGAGCGGGGATTACGTCCTGTGGTCTTCTGCTCTATTGCAATAATAGGACTCAGACCGGTAATGCTCTCCACATCCGGCCTTTCCGGTATCCCGATAAACTGACGGGCATAGGCGGAAAGGGTCTCCATGTAGCGTCTCTGCCCCTCAGCATAAATGGTATCAAAAGCAAGAGAGGATTTGCCGCTTCCGCTCAGGCCAGTTACGACCACCAGCTTGTTGCGGGGAATCGACACATCGATGTTTTTGAGATTATGTACCCTGGCCCCTTTTACCTCTATTCTGTTCATCTGTTTCCCTCTGCGGGGAGTTTAACTGTGTATTTTCTTTTAGCTTTGTTGAAAAGCATGTTTGCCCGTATCCACTGATTGTAAATTTTTAAAATCTTGAAGTTGGTGCCGTGCTGTCTTGCAAAGTCAGACCAGTTTTCAACCGCTCCGTTCACCTCAACCTCCGTGTATTTCAGCTCATTAAAGAGTCTGCTTTTATCAATGTAAAAACCATAGCGCTCAGGGTCGTTCATTATGGTTTTAAATGCCAGTGCACGGAACAGGTATCTCCCTGTCTCCTCAGGGAATTGCATATCGTAGTAGTTATTCTCGTTTTGAATTTTTACCCTGTATCTAACATTGTCCATCCCAATATTGTATGAAGCAGCCGACAGAGTCCAGCTCCCGAACTCCTCTCTTCCTTTTCTGAAATAGGCAGCAGCTGCTCTTGTGGACTTTTCAATATTATATCTCTCATCCACCTCCTCATCCACAACCAGGCCGTACTCTCTTGCGGTTGTCCTGAGAAACTGCCAGTAACCGGCAGCATTGGCCGGTGATACCACAGGTTGTATCCCACTCTCTGCAACACAGAGATAATAAAAATCCTCCGGCACTCCCTCCTCTTTAAGAACACGTGTGATTTCATCTCTGTAACGGTTGTCCAGCTGAATGATATATGAGAGTGATCCGTGCCAGTAGCTGATTGTGGTAATCTCCCTCTGCAGGGATTCCCTTACATCCCAATATTCAAGCGGAACCTCTTCCCCTGCAAAAGAAAGAGAGTCTGGTAGTTCCGGTATTTTCACCACCTGTTCGACACTCCGGCAATTTACGGTATCAACTGATGCGGCAACTCCACTATTGTTACAGAAAAAGAGCAGTGGAATTAATAAAATAAGTTTTGTCAGCACTTTGTTTTCTCTCATTATCGGTTTGGAAAATTTTATTTCAGATATGGATTTGATTCAAGTTCGTTTTTAATAGTTGTCTGGGGACCATGGCCGGGATAGATTTTGCAGTCACCCTCCAGCTTTAATATTTTATTATGAAGTGAGTCCATAAGTTCATCATAATCGCCCCCGGGGAGATCGGTCCTTCCTACACTTCCGGCAAAGAGGGAGTCTCCTGCAATTATAAAGGGAGGCTTTTCTTCCGGTGCATAAAATACCACCCCTCCCCTTGTATGGCCGGGTGTCCAGATTACTTTTAGTTTTGATTTTCCGAATTCAATTATGTCTCCCTCATTAATATCCACAGTATCTGATGTGGGCTGCTCCACATTGTAGCCAAACATCTCACTGTAGGCAGCAGCTCTCATCAGCTGAGGTTTGTCCAGAGGGTGAATGTGAGTTTTTAATTTCCATTTTCTCTCAACAAATGCATTGCCCATAACATGGTCAAAATGGCCGTGGGTATTAAGAAGTTTAACTGGTACAAGACCTGTGATCTCTATGAATTTAACCATTCTTTCTCTCTCAGAACCGGTATTGCATCCCGGATCTACTATCACACATTCGTTAGTATCGTCCCAAAGCACATATGTGCACTCCCTGAGATCATTGAAATAAAATGTCCTTATCTGAATCATAACTCTTTTCTTTTTTCAATATTATTTTTCTACACCCTCCAGCATAGGAACAAATTTGTACTCTCCGTGTTCAGTCGTGACAAATTCATTTTCACCTATCTTTTCTATTACAACCATTTTTTGATATTCAACTCCCAACGGCACAACCATTTTTCCTCCTGTAGCAAGCTGTGTTAACAGAATTCCCGGCACATCAGGAGCGGCACATGTAACAAGTATCCCCTTAAAAGGTGCAAATTTTGGCAAACCGGCAAAACCGTCACCATAAAAAAGTAGCGGAGCGTGATAACCAAGAGCTGCCAGATTCTTCTGTGCGGCTATAAACAACGATTTCTGCCTCTCTATACTAAAGACTCTCATCCCCATCTGTGCGAGAATTGCGGTTTGGTACCCACATCCGGTACCGATCTCCATAACCTTGTCAAATCTTTTTAAACCAAGCAGATGTGTCTGCATCGCAACTGTGAAAGGTTGTGAGATTGTCTGTTTAGCCCCTATCGGCAGGGGGCGGTCAAGATAGGCAAGATGGTCCAGCCCCGCATCCAGAAAGAGGTGTCTTGGCACCTTCCCCATTGCATCAAGAAGTGGCTGTTCAAAACTGAATCTCTTTGAAATCTGTTCCAGAAGGATTTTTCTCCTTCCCTTGTGTTGAAGTGTATCGGTCATTCTACAAAAATACCAAAGATTTTTCTAAATTTGTGAATACCATTTTCTCAATTTCATATTAAACCTAAAATTATGCATATCGCAATCTCCGGAAATATCGGCAGCGGCAAGACTACATTAACAGGATTGCTGTCAAAACATTACAATTGGAAAGCTAAATATGAGGAGGTTGACAACAACCCATACCTTGTGGATTTTTACAATGATATGCAGAGATGGTCTTTCAACCTGCAGATATTCTTTCTTAAGGAGAGATTCAAAGGGATTGTTGAGATCCAGAGATCGGGAGAAAATGTGGTTCAGGACCGTACAATCTATGAAGATGCAATGATTTTTGCCCCTAATCTTCACTCGATGGGGCTTATGTCATCAAGGGATTATGAAAATTACAAATCGCTTTTTGACCTGATGCTCTCTCTGGTTAAACCACCGGATCTTCTGATCTATTTGCGCTCATCAATTCCCAATCTTGTTTCCCAGATACACAAACGGGGAAGAGAATACGAAGCCGGGATAAGGATCGACTATCTCTCAGGGCTGAATACCAGGTACGAGGAGTGGATAGCAGGATACAAAGACGGTAAAGTTCTGGTGATTGATGTGGATATGAATAAGTTTGAAGAGAGAACAGAGGATATGAGCTCTGTGATTGACCTCATTGATGCAAATCTGCACGGACTTTTCTGACAGCTGCTGTGTAAACTGTAGATTGATATCATCGAACTGCCGGAGGCATTTTTCTTATTAAATATACCACTTAGCGATATATTAAGCCATTCGTCGTGACATATTTCATGTCGCCGAATTATTTTTCATTTAATCCAAACAATACATACATTCACGTAACTGTTTGTTAGATATTCTTTTACATCAAACAATTACGTTAATAGTTATTAACCAAAATTAAATTAAATGAAAAAAATTCCTTTTGTAATTACAGTCCTGCTGTTACTGACAGTAAATTTTCTGTCAGCACAGAACATCCGGATAACGGGTACTGTTACCGATCGTAGTACCGGAGCTCCGCTAGAATTTGTTACTGTTCAGTTAAAGGGCACCAGTACCGGAGTCTCCACTCTTGAAAACGGTACATATGTAATAAGTGCCCCTGCAAACGGTATTCTTCTCTTCAGTTCCATAGGATACCGTATTTCAGAGGTTCCCGTGGATAACCGCACAGTGATAAATATTATTTTAGAGCCTGAGTCTTTGCGGCTTGATGAGATCATTATGATAGCATATGGTACAGCTAAGAAAGAATCCGTTACAGGTGCCATTTCCACAATCAGTTCCCGTGCAATTGAGAAAAGGGCCGTATCAAGTGTTGCATCAGTTCTGGAGGGTCAGGCGGCAGGAGTGCAGGTGAACAACACCTATGGGGAGCCTGGAAATGATCCTGAGATACGTATCCGTGGATTCAGCTCCATCAATGGCTCTAACTCTCCTTTATATGTAATTGATGGCGTTCCTTTCGGGGGTAATATCTCCGATCTGAATCCGTCAGACATTGAAAACCTTACCATTCTGAAAGATGCCGCTTCGAGTGCACTGTATGGCAACAGGGCTTCGAACGGAGTAGTTTTGATTACAACCCGGAAAGGCAAGAGCAGCAACAAAGTTTCAATCACTGCCACAGTTAACCAGGGAATATTCTCGAGAGGATTAAAAGAGTATGATATGGTTGATTCTTTCGATTATATGGAGGTTATGTGGAAAGGTTACAGAAACAGTCTGATGACATCCCAACCCGATCTCTATCCAACTGTAGAATCGGCCAATGCTCAGGCAACTGCTACTTTAGTTCCTACCTACTTAAAGTATAACATTTTCAACAAACCGGACAATGCTCTTTTTGATTCCAATGGCAAACTGTTGTCAGATACAAAAATCCGGCCGGGATACGATGACCTGGTCTGGTTTGATGCAATGGAGCGTATGGGGCACCGGCAGGAGTACAGTGTGAGCGGAGATGGTGCATCTGACAAACATAATTTTTTCTTTTCGGCAGGTTACCT
>JALNXR010000067.1 GCA_023230265.1 Bacteroidales bacterium
AGCAGGTAGAGCACAACACTTTTAATGTTGGGGTCCTGGGTTCGAGCCCCAGCTGGATCACAAAAACAGACGTCAAGCAACAGCTTGGCGTCTTTGTTTTTGCGACCCAGCTGGTCAAGCTTGCTTGAACAAGATGGGGAGCAAAAAACAAAAGATTTTTGAGCGGAGCGAAAAAACTGTTTTTGTGTGGGTAAGTTAAAAGATCCCAGGGTCCGACGAGGCAGCAATAGCTGCTGAGTCACGACAGCTGGATCACCAGCGCGACAAACTTGCTTGAATGCGATGGGAATAAAAATTAAAAAGAAGATAGTGTCCCCAAAAGTGTGTATAGTCTAAATCCAATCGTTTGCTTCACTGCAAAATTAGAGTATTAAATAATATTTAAAGTTTTGATTCTAAAAAGTTAAAGATTGGATATTTGATACGGTACAAAAAATCATTGAGTATACCCGAACCTCCCAAATTTGCTACTAACTATTTTACAGCTATTTAGCTTTTTGAGCAATAATTTACTATTGTATAATATGGCATTTTTTGTAGGTTATGAATTAAAAGTTTATATTTACATACCACTACGATTTATGTAGTGGTTTGCAAATATACAACATGAATAACTTAATAGAAAAGAATAAGTTTGCTAATTGGGACAAATTCTTTGTAGAACTGCAATCACAAGGCCGTTACACCTTTGCTTTTGATGAGTTGCGCAGACGGTTTGATTTATCGGAAGAAACGCTTTTACAAGGATTGTACAGGTATAAGGTTAAGAAGCAGATAGCACAAATCCGTAAGGGTTTTTACGCTATTATTTCGCCTGCATATTCAAAGCAAGGAATGTTGCCGCCATATTTGTTTATCGACGATTTAATGAAATCGCTAAATAAGCCATATTATGTGGCATTACTATCCGCAGCGGCTTTGCATGGCGCAGCACATCAACAGCCCATGGAGTATTTTGTAATAGCGCAAACCCCTGCTCCAAGAAACATTAACAGTAAGAAGTTGAAAATTTTGTTTTTCTCGAAAAACAATTGGGAACAGGATGATATTCTACAAAAGACAACCAATGCAGGCTACATCAATGTTGCTTCACCCGAATTGACGGCACTTGATTTATTGGCTTATAACAAAAAAATTGGACTAAATCGAGCGACAACCGTATTGCAGGAATTGGCGCAAGCCATGAAAGTATCTGCGCTTTCAAGAACTGCCAAACGATTCCCAAGCACGCCGGTCATTCAACGCTTAGGCTACATTTTTGATAAAGTATTAGGTGAAGAAAAGTTGGCCGAATCATTGTTGAAAATTTTAAATAGTAGAACCGTTGTCCCGGTCTTGCTATCTGTTCAAAAAGAGAAACAAGGCGAGACAGATGAAATATGGAAAGTAATTAAAAATATGGAAGTAGAAAGCGATTTATGATACCACAACGATACTTGGAAGAATGGAAAACGCAAGCCCCTTGGCCTACCAATGCACAAGTCGAACAAGATTTAATCATTACAAGGGCACTGGTCGAAATATTTTCCGATGATTTATTGAAAAACGCATTGGCTTTTCGTGGTGGAACAGCCTTGCATAAGTTGTATTTGCAGCCACAAGCGCGCTATTCCGAAGACATTGATTTGGTGCAAATCAATTCTGGGCCAATCAACCCTATACTCAAACATATCCGTGAGCGGCTGTCGTTTCTCGGGACAAAACGGACAGTAAAGCAACATATTCACAACAATACCATAATTTACCGTTTTGAAACAAGCACGCTGCCCGTAATCAATATGCGGTTGAAAATAGAAATTAATACACGTGAACATTTTCATGTGTTAGGTTTAAAACAAATTCCTTACAAAGTAGAAAACGGTTGGTTTTCCGCTGAATGTTTGCTGACGGGGTACGAATTGGAAGAACTCTTGGGCACAAAACTACGCGCTTTGTATCAACGCCGAAAAGGTCGCGATTTATTCGATTTATACTGGGCTTTGAGAAACCAACAAGTCGATATTGAAAAACTTATACATTGTTACAAGACCTACATACAGTCTTCGGTTGACAAACCGCCTACACAAAAACAATTCCTTATTAATATGGCAGAAAAAATGACTGACCGCGAATTTTTAGATGATATTCATTTTATCCTCAAGCCGGGCACTGAATATACCAATGAGGATGCTTGGGAAATGGTGAGGAGAGAAATAATTGAAAAAATTTAGAAATTATGGACAAAAACAGCCGAATAACATCCAATGCCCCGGAATCGAAAGCATGTGACGATTTTCATGTTATTTTAGGTATTGAATCCACGAAAAAACAACAATAATTTCTGTAACCAAATCATGACCTAATGAAATGTTGAAACATTCACTCTGCCGTTATCCCGCCATCATTTAGCTTGATATTTTTGGGTTGTTTTAGGTCTGTGTTTGACTTAAATAATCTGTAGGCCAGGTTTATAGTAAAGTAACGGCCGTAATTAAAACTACGGTTGGTAATAATATAGTTATCAATAACACTCCTGCTAAAGCCAGTATCTTTGTTGAGAATGTCATATGCAGCAACGCTCATCTCCATTCTTCCTTTTAAAAGCTTAAATCCCAGCAATGCATTTAAAATATGGTACTGGCTGACCGGCCTATCTGCCAGTAGTCCTTTATTGGTGTTGAAAGAATAATTGGTATTAAGAATAATCTTTTTTAGTATATGGAGCTCTGTCTGTGCAGTACCGGAGATGTTCAACGCTTTATCTTTCTGCATAACAGTATTTTCTGTGTAGTTATATCCTATATAACCCCCAAATGTAATCCTGAAGATCCTGGAAAAGTTGCTGGAGAGTCTAAGGCTGACAGAAGGAGAATATAACTCCCTTACTACAAGGCTCTCCTGGATGAAGGACGGGTCTTTAATATACATAAATGAGGACATGATATCAACATTGCTTTTTATCAATTTTATTTGCCTGCTATAGGATGCCGATATATCGCCTGAAAATGTGCCGTCGAGATTCTCATAGCTGTTGAGAGTGCTCTGCTCCCTGGCAACATAACCACCCCACCCGGGAAGCATTGTATCCTCAGTAAAAAATCTGGATTTTCGCGCAATTTTATCATTGACAAAATTAAGAGTGCAACGCAGTGTAAAGAGGCTGAAATCTTTTCCGTAATAATATGTTGAGAGATGGATATTGTGAGAATAGCTTTGCTTCAGGTCCGGATTGCCTGCAGCCAGCTGGTATGGATTCTGTGTGTCCAGGTAATCACGCCATTGCTCCAGAGACGGCAATATGACATTTGTGCTATAGGAGAATTGAATATTATCCATCCCGGATGCTGAAAAAAATCTGCTGATTTGGAATGATGGAAGTACTGCCGTTTGTCTCCGGTTGTAACTTTGGCGATCCGGAAAAAGCTCATCACGGCATATGTCAGAAGAGGTAAGTGCAAGAGCAAGTTTCAATGCAGTTTTTCCTTCTGACAAAGAAAGATTAAGGGTGGCCGAACCTTTATGGGTATAGTGATTGTTTGTATAGTTAAAGGTTCTTACTGAATCAGTGAAATGTCCGTTGTCATCGGTTACATCTGTTACATATCGCCTGCGGCTCTCATTTACTTTGTTGAACGAATACTCAAAGGAAAAATACTTTCCTCTTTTCGCCGAAGATAGCCAATATAATACGGATCCGTTGGCATTACAACTCCTGCTCAAACCAACCGGACCCGATTCAACACTCTTTTCAATCCCAACAGAAGCAAGAGAATCTATTTTAATTCCGGACCCGTCGCTTCTGTTTCTGTCAAAATTCACAGAACCAGAAATGATCACCCTTTTCCATGCTGAATGGAGACTCAATATATGCTTTTGCCCAGAATTATCAGATAAGTTGTCATATATCGAACTATTATTGATTGTATTACTGTTCAGGGAACTCATCCCGTATCTGTTGAAACTGTTATTGTTCTCTCTTTTTTGAAACTGATTGGAAAAACCGACAGATACTTTGTTAATTTTAAAATTCAGATTCAGAATGGCATTATGTGCCGAGAATATACTGTTTTTTTGTACAGAATCTGAGTATTCCCTTGAAGAGTACATATCAGAGGGTAAATATATCCTGTGAGAAGTGTTATTATCCTCTGAACTGGAATTATCGAATTTATAACCGGCTTTTAGCCTGATATTGTCCAGAAAAGCAAGGTTCTCCCAGGTTTTCTCAACTCCAAGATCAACAAAGTTCCTTTCACCATACACACGGGAGGAGGCAGGTGAAAGAATATCACTCGTCTTGTTGGATTTACGGTTAATATTATTTGAAAAAACATTGGCAGAGAGCAATAATTGTTCAGAAAAGAAATTGGCTGTTACACCTGCTGCATAACGCTCCCTTTTTTCCCCCGCAATATCACGCCCGCCACTAAGCAATGCATGTGCCGTAGTTGCACTGAATATTGGATTTTTTGTCTTAATATCCAGCACTCTGACCTTCTCCTGATCACTAACCTTCTCCCCAGGTTCGACAACTTTATTCTCCTCATAAGTGTCAATAGATACAACCTCAGTAGCCGGGATATTTTCAAGAGCAGAGAGGGTATTGCGTCCGAATATCATACGGCTGTTCACATAGGTCCGCGCAATTTTCTTACCCAGAAAGCTGATGCCAGACTCTTTTATTATGACACCCGGCATCTGCTTTAGAATTTCAAGGGCTACATCTCCTTCCAGCAACTTAACAGCAGCAGCATTGAATTTTAGAGTATCTCCGGATCTGATTACAAGAGGAATAGAGCCTTTTACTGTCACAGCTCCCAGTACATTATCCTTAATTTTAAGCTTTATGTCAATAAAGGTTTTTTTACCGATCTCTACATCAGTTGCCTTTGTCTCAAAACTGACATGCATCACCGTCACATTCCCTTTTCCCTGTGGTATATTATTGAAAGTAAAAGCATTGTTGTAAGAGACAGTGTACAGAGTATCTTTTCCTACTATAAGCTTAACGACAGATCCGTCTGTACTAATACCGGGATCACCCTGGTTTGCCATTGCAGAGAGCCAGCCCATCAGGTTCCCGGATTTGTCACGGTCTGATCTGTTTTGGATGGATTTGTCCTGTTCTGAATTGTCCTGTTCTGATTTAGGCTGATCAGATTTATCCTGACCAGATTTAATTTGGCCGGTTGAAGTGTTAGCTGCAATAAACAAAAATAGAAGAAGAAACGGGAAAAAACGTCCCATCTTGCCAAGTTTTTTGTAAGTTATAAAAAAAATAATTTCAACGACGAAGATTTTGTCATTGAACAGATTATTAACCTATTACAAGACATAAACTTTTGATAATCAAAAGTTTATGTCTTGTAATGCTATGAATGTCAGGCTAATGACAAAATCTTCGTCGATAAAATCCCACTACAATCTCTGAATCCACTCAGAAATTATCTCCAATGCGACCGGAGAAAACCTCTTTTCTGCCTGAGGTTGATCCTTAGGTTGACCTTGAACCTCTGAAGTCTCCGTCCCGGGTTCCTGAAAGAGATGGTTAAGTCCGGGCAGAACTACGATCTTTACATCATAATTGGCTCCCATATTGGAGTATTTTACCCAGTTATAAAGATTCTCCCTGCAGGCTACCATAAGATCCTTGTCTCCGTTAAGAGCCAGAATTGGAATGTGGATCTTTGAAAGATAATCAGCAGGATCATATTTTATAAAAAACCTGTACCAGGCACTTTGTGCTTGATTTACATAACTATATACAGGGAATCTGAAATGGTCGAACTCCTTATTTAATGTTTTGAAGAATTCGTCGTCTTTCTTCTTCCAGGAGTTGTATGTCTCATTGAGAATTACCCCGAGACTGTCCGAGTCTGCATTTTCGTAAACGGTCCTGAACATAAGTTCATTTATCTCATTCGATCGTTTCTTGTCATGGTCGGGGATATTGGCTGCATTCACGATATCTGCATTTTGAGTGATAAGGGCATCCAAACCATTCATTGCAAGGCCCGCAATGCTCACAATAAAAGCCACATCCTTAGATTTTGATGCAGCAATTGAAGCAACCGCCCCACCTTCACTATGGCCTATCAAACCAATTTTTGAGGGATCTACCTCCTTTCTTGTTTTAAGGAATTGTATTGCAGCAAGGATATCCTCTGCAAAATCACCTGTTGTAGACTCTTCATAAATACCAGAGGTCTCTCCCACTCCCCGGTCATCTATCCTGAGAGTTGCTATACCCAGACGGGAGAGATGATCAGCAATTGTAAGAAACATCTTGTAGTCCTTACCCATCGTTCCATCCCTGTCCTGCTTTCCTGTGCCGGAGACAAATATAACTGCAGGTGAACCAATTTTTCCGGAAGGAACAGTCAATGTTGCCCCGAACTGCAAGTTCTGATTTCCTCCGCAGTAGATTACATTTTCTGATTTGTATGCTGATGCAGATTCCTGCTGCACTGGTGCCTGCCGTACTGACTCCTGTTGCACTGGCTCCTGCTGCACTGACTCCTGTGCAAACGCTGAAATACTAAACCAGATCGGAATCAGTAGCAGCAGTGCTTTGATCTTTAATTGCACGGATAGAAAAATTTTACTTTCCATTCTCACTCTTTATCCAATTTTCACTATTAGTCAGATCCTCACTTAGTTAAATTTTCATGCTAAGTCAAATTCTCTCTTAAGTCAGATTCTCACTTTCTCAAATTCTCGCTCTTAATCAGTTCAATCAGGCAACTTATCTCATCGGCAAGTTCGGTAGGGCTTCCGTAATAACCTGTGGAGCTCCACCTGAGATAACCGTTTCCATCAATTATCATTTTGTGGGGAATTCCGGAGAACTTAAACTTGTGTGAATAGTTATTGTAAGTAGCCTGGGCTTTGCCTGAAGCATCAGGATTATCAAACAGCACTGTTATGTTATATCCCTTTTCTTTGACGAACTGCCTTAGCTCATCTTTGAATCCTGGCTTGCTCTCCTGCGTAGCGACAAAGTAGAAAACCACATCAGGATCATTTTTATACTTATTTACAGCCATCTGCATTCCCGGCAGCGCTGCTTTGCAAGGGGCGCACCAGGTTGCCCAGAAGTCGATTACAATTATTTTCCCCTTTTGTGCAGCCATATCAACTCTTCCGCCTTTCATCTCTTCAAATGAAAACAGATCAATCTTTTCCTTTATAAGAGAGCTTTTCAGCTTGGCCTGCATATCCTCAAGATCTTCTGCCGACTTAAGCGAAGTGAGGTATGCATCAAATCCATTTTCACTCCCTTTTATCTTTATGTAATCCGCCTTAAGGTACTCGAGCATTTCAGGAGTTGCTGCATTCTTGCCGATGGAAAGTTTTATGTAGGGAATGATTAAATTATCGTATCCGTTTTTTGACAGTATTCTGACATACAAATCATTGAAATCGGCAGATTTATTCTCGAACAGTGGAGATATCTTTTCTGCAATCTCAAGCGCTTCGCTGTATTTACCTGCTTCCAACAGAAGTTCCGAGTGAGCTGTCATAATGTCGCGGTACTTGCTGACAAACAAATCAGCCCATCTCCCGGGAGATATTGCTAAATCCTTTCCGGTACGAGGTCTGCTCTGCATCTCATTGATTATCTCTGTGGAGAGAGAAAGAAGCTTATCGTTGGAAATTAATTTATCTCTTAATGGAAGCTGTACATGATGCCAGTGATATGTAACAAGCTGAGTCATGGGTGAGTCGTGAAGATATTTATACATGAGGGAATAATCTTTGGAAGTTGCAATAGGAGTGTAAATGACGCTCTGAATCAGTTTACCATAGTAAAGGTTTGAGATCTCTGTGTTTACATCCCTGTAGATATCAGATGGATAATATTTCAGAATTTCATCGAGCATAGCCTTTTTCCTGGTAAAGTCGGTTTCACGGAAAGCCTTTGTTATCATTTCATCTCTGAGAGCCAGATTGTACGGAAAACGGTTTTTGATCAGAGAATCAATCTCCGCTGCTTTGTAAGGATCATTCATAATTTTTAAAGCCAACTCTTTTGCATTCAACAGTTGCTTCTCCGTCGGATTTGGCTGAGTCATGACATACTCTATACCGTAGCCTGTGGTTTGCTTCAGCTTTTCTTCATCAGCGTTGGTTTTAACCATAAACTCTGCGGCTATATGAAACAAGTTGGCTCTCTCTCCCGGATTATACATCAGTTCCTGGTTAATCCAGTACTTCATCACATCATCCCCAATGGAATTAATAGAGTCACAGAACCCGGGAATACTATACCCGGACATGGTTTTATTTCTCAGCATACCCCATCCGATACATGCAGAAGGGGCGTTTTTCCCGGACTTGTCCAATATAAACTGGCAATAGGTGTTCCTCCCTCCTTTATCAACTTTCTCTCCGGAATTGAAAACCACCACAGCCAATGCAGCATTCTCCGGCATCGTATATTCAGCAGTCCAGACAGAGTCTTTTTTAGTCATTTCCAGATCATCAGCACGCCATTGATAATTTTCCCACAAATATATCACTCCCTCTATAGGATCACAGCCTGATAATGAGGTGCTTCTATTATCATAGATAATTGTGGCAGTATTTCCCTGTGTCAGAAGTTCGGGAATATACTTAAAACTCTTTTGTGAAAATCCATTGATTCCCGTGACAAGCAATACAATTGATGTCAACAATACTCTTCTCATATTTAATAAATTGTTATTGTAATTGAAAATACGGGCGTGTCTGAAGCTTCAGGTCCGCCCGTATTAAAAAAGTGTTATGAACCTGTTCCGGTACCTTCCAGTTTGTGATTCATATCCATAATCTTTCCAAAACCCGTAAAGACATTGAGGGGAGTTGTGTTCCTGAGATACCCGTTAGCCTCATTCATAGAAAATTCGTAGAGCTTACCTTCAGCCCCGTTCCAGGTGGCTACATACAAAATTGCGCCATTGGCTTCTCCCAGTCCGTTGGTTGTTCCCGGCTTGTATATCTTCATGGAAGTTATCTCCTCACCTGCAGGAAATTCTTCATTGATTTTTATTGCAGTGTTGGAGCCTGCATATTCGTAGGTGTAGATGTCTCGTGTTGTGGCATATAGCAAAACCTGTCCACGGTTGCCGGTTGAGAAAAATTTAGCATTTGCGATATTCGGGAGTGCACTCATATCATACAAAGCCACAGCCATATTGCTGCTCATGCCTTTATTGAAATCACTTACATACA
>JALNXR010000068.1 GCA_023230265.1 Bacteroidales bacterium
AATTGTCTGTTATGCAAAAGAGGGAGATGTTGTAAAGGCCGGGGAAGAGACCGGATTTATCAAATTCGGTTCCAGGGTGGATCTCTTTCTTCCTCTCAATTCCAGAATACTCGTAAAGAAAGGAATGAGTGTCAAGGGGTGCAGGACAGTTATTGCAACAATTCCCGGGAAAACCCGGATTTAAAAACAGATAAAAAAAACGGAGCTGCCTTATTAAAGACAGCTCCGTTAAATAAATATGTATAAGTTAAACTACTTTTTACTAAAGAATTCCTTCTCTGCCTCAACAGGCACCATCTCCTCCTGAAAGGCATATGAACCGCTGCGGTTGGAACGAACCATACGGATACACTTTACAAAATTCTTTCCTGATCCTTTTGCGCCAAATGTCGCAACTGCTTTCTTTGCCATTTTATCTAACTTTTACTGATTACTTGATTTCACGGTGAAGAGTCACTTTTTTCAGATAGGGGTTGTATTTTTTACGCTCCAGCCTCTGTGTGGTGTTCTTCTTGTTCTTTGTGGTAATATACCTGGATATGCCCGGTACTCCACTCTCCTTTTGTTCGGTACACTCCAGTATTACCTGAACTCTTATTTTGTTGCCTTTCTTTGCCATAATTTCAATAAATTACACCAGTTTAAGTAATCCTTTATCCCTGGACTCCTTTAGAACCTCTGAGAGTCCCTTTTTATGTATGGTACGCATCCCGGCTGCAGATACCTTGAGCGTAATGAATCTCTGCTCCTGATCATCCCAGAATCTTTTGTTCTTAAGATTGGGTGCAAATTCACGCTTGGTACGGCGTTTTGAGTGGGAAACATTGTTCCCTATCATCCTTTTCTTACCTGTAACTTGACAAACTCGCGCCATTTTTATAATTATTATTTTATTTATTTTTCTGATTGAGGGGTGCAAATATCGTTAGATTTTTTATATTATCCAAATATTTACACAATTTTAAAAATTCGTTTCCACCTTATATTCCTTGGGAATGAGTTGTACTGATCCTTGGAAAACCACACTACTGAGGGGGTCCCCACAACATGGGATTCAGGCACAAAACCCCAGTACCTTGAGTCCAGAGAGTTGTGTCTGTTGTCTCCCATCATAAAGAAATAATCCAGCTTAAAGGTGTACTTATCGGCAGGCTGTTCGTTTATGAATATCTGGGAATCTCTGACTTCCAGCTTATTGCCTTCGTATGAAGAAATAATTCTGCGGTAGAGAGGTAAATTATCAATGTTCAGATCAATAGTCGCTCCTTTGGAAGGTATCCAGAGAGGACCAAAATTATCCCTGGTCCACCGGAAATTACCTGTAAAGGGGAATAGCATGAGTGGAGAATCCGGAGTGTCAGGAGGATATGTGTCAATATTCTGCCTGATATCGGCTATATTGGAAAGAGCCTGCAGTTCACTTACCTCATCCTCGTTAAGAGGCATACTATGGTAACCGGGGAGCTCCGGGTCAAAATAGAGCTCAGCAGGAGATAATCCGAACCTCTCCAGAAGTTTTGGATTTATTGAGGTTCCGTTGGTGTAGACAGTAAAGGTGTTTTGTATTCCGGGATAATTCTTCTGGGGTATTCCGTTTACAATTACCTTTCCGTTCACTATCTCAAGTGTGTCTCCCGGGAGGGCGACACATCTCTTTACATAATTGTCCTTTTTGTCGTCTGGTCTCACCACAACCGGACCATACATCCTGTGAGTGTAATCCCTTCCGTAGAGCCTTACATATGTGTAATAATCTGCAGTAGGATCACCCTTGAGGACAGTATCTCCGTGGGGGAAGTTAAAAACCACAATATCATCCCTGTCCACCTCTCTGAGTCCCGCTATTCTTCTGTAAGGATTCTGTATCCATTTAAGATAGGACTCCCCTTTTGTCAATGGCAGCACATTGTGCACCAATGGAAAAGAGAGCGGAGTCTGAGAGATTTTGGGACCATAAGCCAGCTTGCTTACAAAAAGATAGTCTCCGGTCATGAGAGTACGCTCCATGGAGGAGGTTGGTATCATGTAGGCTTCAAAGAAAAAGGCCTTTATAAACGTAGATACAATAAGTGCAAATATTATTGCATCCAGCCAGTCAAGCCAGACATTTCTCTTTTCTCCCTTCTTGTATCTTTTCTTCCAGAAAGCCCATCTGACCTTTTTGGTAATAAAGATATCAAAAATGATTATTACACCAAGGAGGAACCACCAGTTTCGGAACCAGATAACCCAAAGAAGATACAGTATGGACCAAATTGCAAATTTGATCCATCTGTTGCTGAGTATCCGGAACCTTTTCATCAGGAGCCTATTTAACTGAGTTGATTATAGCTTCAAAGGCCTGTGGATTGTTCATGGCCAGATCGGCAAGAACCTTGCGGTTAAGTCCCACATTGTTTTTGGCAAGCCTTCCCATGAAGTCAGAGTAGTTCATACCGTGCTGTCTTGCAGCAGCGTTTATCCTCTGGATCCAAAGAGCACGGAAATTACGTTTTTTGGTTTTGCGGTCCCGGTAGGCATATGTAAGCCCCTTTTCATAGGTGTTTTTTGCTACCGTCCAGACATTTGCGCGGGCAAGGAAATTGCCCTTTGTCAATTTTAGAATTTTTTTGCGGCGCACTCTTGAGGCAACCGAATTAACAGATCTTGGCATCTCTTTTTTGTTTTAAGAATGTCAGCGCTCTCCCTCTGTGAGAAACTTATTCTGCTGTACATTCAGGTTAATAAATTATACAACCAGCAGTGATTTTATCCTCTTTTCGTCTGCGTCAGAAACTAATGACGAATAGGTAAGGTTTCTCTTCTGCTTGGTGGTCTTTTTTGTTAAAATGTGGCTTTTGAAAGCATGCTTTCTCTTCACCTTCCCTGTTCCGGTAAGGTCAAAACGCTTTTTTGCACCGGAATTGGTCTTTATTTTGGGCATTTGTACAAAAGTATTTAATGGTTAACACTATTTTTTCTTAACGGGAGCTATCATCATTATCATCCTTTTCCCCTCCAGTTTGGGCATCTGTTCAGCTTTTCCCCATTCATCCAGTTCAAGGGCAAATCTGAGCAGAAGTTTCTCTCCCTGCTCTGAGAAAAGTATCGACCTTCCTTTGAAAAAGACAAAGGCCTTTACTTTTGCTCCCTCCTGAAGGAAAGACTGGGCATGTTTGAGCTTAAACTGAAAATCATGCTCATCTGTGTTAGGGCCGAATCTTATCTCCTTTATTACAATCTTGCTGGCATTTGCCTTCATCTCCCTGGCCTTCTTCTTCTGCTGGTAAAGATATTTCTGGTAATCTATTATCTTACAAACAGGCGGATCGGCATTTGCTGATATCTCAACAAGATCAAGTTCAAGAGCTTCAGCCATTTTAAGGGCTTCGAACAGTGAGTATATTCCAGGGTTGGTTACATTGTCACCAACCACACGGACCCTCGGAGCAGTAATCTCTTCGTTAACTCTGGAACCATCATTATTTTTACCAGACATCCGGGCATTTCTTGCTGCCTGACGGTTCTGGCTGTTAACGGGAGAGGATGTCCTTTTTACAAATCCTCCGGGACGGGGTTTAAATGGTGTTGCGATATATGTATCCTCCTATTATTTTAAATTTCTTACTCAATCTGTTTCTTAATCTCCTCTTTTATTAATTCCACAAAAGCTTCTACGGGCATCTGACCTTTATCCCCTTCACCCTGACGTCTGACAGAGATTGTGGCTGAATCTGCCTCCTTCTCTCCGACCACAATGATGAACGGAATCCTTTTAAGTTCATTCTCCCTTATCTTTTTGCCGATAGTTTCGCTACGATCGTCAATTAGGGCGCGAATGTCGCTATTATTTAGCAATTCTGCAACTTTTTTTGCATAGTCATTGTACTTTTCGCTCACAGGCAGTATGACAGCCTGGTCAGGTGACAACCAAAGCGGGAATTTGCCTCCGGTATGTTCAATAAGCACAGCTATAAACCTCTCCATGGAGCCGAAGGGGGCTCTGTGAATCATCACAGGCCTGTATTTACGGTCATCGGCACCTGTATACTCCAGCTCGAATCTTTCAGGAAGATTATAGTCAACCTGGATTGTTCCCAACTGCCATTTTCTGCCTATGGCATCCCTGACCATAAAGTCCAGTTTCGGGCCGTAGAAAGCAGCTTCACCAAGTTCGACAACGGTCTTGAGACCCTTCTCCCTGGCTGCTTCAATTATTGCATTCTCTGCCCTCTCCCAGTTATCGTCACTTCCAATGTACTTCTCTTTGTCAGATGGATCTCTAAGGGAAATCTGGGCTGTGTAATCCTTAAAGTCCAAAGTTCTGAAAATATAGAGGACAATGTCTATCACCTTGATAAACTCCTCTTTGAGCTGATCCGGGCGGCAAAAGATATGGGCATCGTCCTGTGTGAAACCTCTTACCCTCGTAAGACCATGAAGTTCACCGCTCTGTTCATATCTGTAAACTGTTCCGAACTCTGCCAGGCGAAGTGGAAGATCTCTGTATGATCTTGGTTTGGTCTTGTAAATCTCACAGTGGTGGGGACAGTTCATAGGTTTCAGGAGAAACTCTTCACCCTCCTGAGGTGTATGGATTGGCTGAAAGGAGTCCTTGCCGTATTTGGCATAGTGTCCCGATGTGACATAGAGCTCTTTCTGCCCTATGTGAGGGGTTATTACAGGTTGATATCCACCCTCTCTCTGAACTCTCTTGAGAAAGTTCTCGAGTCTTTCCCTGAGTAGAGCCCCTTTAGGCAGCCAGAGTGCGAGACCCTGTCCGACTCTCTGGGAGAAGGCAAAAAGTTCCAGCTCT
Source organism: Bacteroidales bacterium (assembly GCA_023230265.1). Classification (GTDB taxonomy): domain Bacteria; phylum Bacteroidota; class Bacteroidia; order Bacteroidales; family UBA932; genus Bact-08. The sequence goes on from JALNXR010000068.1 coordinate 4,796, forward strand.
TTACCCAGCTTTCTGTGATCTCTCTTTTTTGCCTCTTCCATCATCAGAAGATACTCGTCCAGAAGTTTTTTCTGAGGGAATGTGACACCGTAGATTCTGGTGAGCATCTTTCTCTTTTCGTCCCCTCTCCAGTAGGCTCCGGCAATGGCTGTTAATTTCACAGCCTTGATAACGGATGTATCTGCAAGGTGCGGTCCCCTGCAAAGATCTGTAAAGGAGCCGTTGGTATAAAAAGAGATTGTCCCGTCCTCAAGATTACTGATAAGTTCGCATTTATATTCGTCGCCCTTTTGCTCATAGGTTCTTAGTGCCTCCTCCTTACTCACCTCTCTCCGGACAAAATGCTGCTTCTCTCTTGCAAGGGCAAGCATTCTCTCTTCAATATTTTTAAGATCAGACTCGGTAATGGTCCTGTTTCCTGTGTCCACATCGTAGTAGAAACCTGTTTCAATCGAGGGGCCGATGCCGAATTTGATGCCGGGATAGAGCTGCTCCAGTGCCTCGGCCATAAGGTGTGATGAGGAGTGCCAGAAAGTACTCTTACCCTGGGGATCTTCCCATTTATGAAATTTAACTGTTGAATCTTCGTTTATTGGTCTGGTTATCTCTACAACTCTGGAGTTAACAGTTGCCGAGAGAATCTCTCTTGCAAGGGAGGAACTTAAGCTCTCTGCAATGGCCATAGGGGTTATCCCTCTCTGATAGGTGCGTACAGAACCATCGGGAAATGTAATGTCAATCATCTGCTTATTCACAATTCTTTAATAATTTGTAAAGTTAAATATTTTTTAGAAATCCATATATTTTGAGAGTTATTCATTTTTATTTAATTTTGAGCATTCTATCAGATAAAACTTGACAACTATGCAAAAAAACACCTGGAGCCTGGCGGCAGTCAACGGACTGATGCTTGCTTTGGTTACAATCATCATCACCCTGGTACAAACAATTCTTGAACCCGGTTCCGCAATTAAAATTTTACTCTGGGCTCTTAAACTCGGGCTGAGTTTATGGTTACTGTACTACTTCATTAAGGACCATTCCAAAGAACAGGAGCTCTATACTTACAGGGACGGATTCATTTATGGATTTAAAATCTGTCTTTTATCCTCTGTTGTTTGTGCAGCTTACATTTTTCTCCATTACACACTCATCTTTCCGGATGCGGCTGCCGAATCCCTTGAGCAGGCTGCGGCAATGCTCCAGTCAGGCAACCCGGAAGCCCTTGAAACTATTGAGAGAATTGGCGGAAAACTCCCCCAGATATCCACCATTGTCACTTTGATTTATAATACCCTTTTTGGATTGGTAGCATCAGCCGTTATAGCCAATTACACTAAAAAGGGAGATGTTTTTTCCACACCAGCTTAAATATCAGACATGGATCTCTCTATTGTCATCTCACTTTTCAACGAAGAGGAGTCTCTCCCCGAATTGCTCTCACGTATAAAGAGTACTCTTGGCGACAATTATAAATACGAAATCATTCTGGTTGACGATGGTAGTACAGACTCCTCATGGAGGGTCATTCTCAGGCAGAAAGAGCTCTATCCTGATACAGTAAAGGCTATAAGATTCATGAGAAACTACGGCAAATCCGCAGCAATCTATTGCGGTTTTGAAGCTGCTCAGGGTAATATTGTTATTACCATGGATGCCGACCTGCAGGATAACCCCGGGGAGATTCCGGAACTTTACAAAATGATAAGTTCTGGAGAGTGGGATTTGGTATCTGGCTGGAAGAAAAAAAGGAAGGATAATGTTTTAACAAAAAACATACCCTCCAGAATCTATAATTATGCTGCCAGATTGGTTACGGGAGTCAGACTTCATGACATGAACTGCGGTCTTAAGGCATACAGAAAGGAGGTTATCAAGAATATTGAGGTATACGGAGAGATGCACCGATATATACCCTATATTGCAAAAAATGCAGGTTTTTTAAGAATCGGAGAGAAGGTAGTTGCTCACCAGTCCAGGAAGTACGGTAAGAGTAAATTCGGAATGGACAGGTTTTTTAAAGGATTTCTGGATCTACTCTCAATCTGGTTTCTTTCCAGGTTCGGTAAAAGACCTATGCATTTCTTCGGGCTTATCGGAACTATGACCTTTCTTATAGGTACCGGCACCTCCGTATGGCTGATTGCAGAAAAGATCGCATCACAGGCAAAGGGTCTACCCTACAGAGCAGTCACTGACCAGCCTCTTTTCTACATATCACTGGTGGCACTTATTATAGGGATGCAACTCTTCCTGTCTGGATTTATCGGAGAGATGATCTCCAGAAACAGCAGCGAAAGAAACAACTATAAGATACGTGAAAGAATCAGCTGACCTACCCCTCTGATTCCGGTTTGGACGCTGTGTTTAATTTTGCTATCTCCTGATTAAACTCCTCCTCAGTGATCATTTTGCAGGTGCCGTTAAACTGAGCGCCCTCCTCAATAAATATTTTGTGACATCTCAATGAACCTGTAAAATCGGCACTGTTTTTAAAACCGGTCTGGTTACCGGAGATTATGTTACCGTCTACCTTTCCCCATACATCAATGCTGTTGCAATAGATATCTCCCGTGTATTGTGCCGTTTCACCTATGACCACCTTTCCCCTGGTTTGTATCTTCCCCACATAAAGTCCGTCTATTCTGATGTCGCAGGAGGATATCAGGGTCCCCCTGAATTCGCTTCCTGAAGAAATTCTGTTCACCTCGTTTATCTGAGGTATGATTTCGTTTTTTGCCATATCTTTATATGTGAATTGATTCTGAATGCACTGCGGCTGCAGCTTCCATTATTGCCTCACTCATGGTGGGGTGAGGATGTATGGAGCGGAGAATATCTTTAATCCCGGCTCCGAGGTTTCTGGCCACTACAATCCCGGAAATCATCTCTGTAACATTGGCCCCCACAAGATGTGCCCCCAGCAGCTGATCACTGGTTTTGTCCGCAATCAGTTTTACAAATCCGTCTCTCTCGCCTGATGCTGTAGCTTTGCCAGAGGCAGTAAAGGGGAATTTCCCCACACTGTATTCAATTCCCAGTTCTTTGACCGCTCTTTCCGTCATGCCAACGGAGGCAATCTCCGGAGAGGTATAGGTGCATGCAGGAATATTTTCATAGTTAATAGGGTGTGGATCAAGTCCCGCAATCTTTTCTATACAGCAAACAGCTTCTGCAGAGGCTACGTGCGCAAGGGCGGGTGTTGGTATTACATCTCCGATGGCATATAGTCCATCTGTACTTGTTCTGTAATATTCATCAACCTTTATTCTCCCCCTCTCCGTCACCACTCCGAGCTCCTCAAGTCCCAGATTATCCGTATTGGGAATCACCCCCACTGCAGAAAGAACCACCTGAGCCTCTATAACCTCTTCACCCTTTTTTGTCTGAACAGTAATTTTGCATACATCACCTGATGTATCTACACTTTTGACATTGGCAGAAGTATGTACTTTAATACCCATTTTTCTAAAAGAACGACTCAGTTGTGCAGAGACATCATCATCCTCCAGAGGAACCACAGATCCCAGATATTCAATAAGAAAAACCTCAACTCCCAGTGATCTGTAGAAGAAGGCAAACTCACTTCCAATGGCACCGGAACCAATTATTGCCATAGATGCAGGCAAAGATCCGGGAACTAATGCCTGGCGGTAGGATATTATCTTTTTCCCGTCAATCGGAGCAAATGGCAGAGAATTTGGTCTTGAGCCGGTTGCAATTACAATATGCGGAGCTTCCAGCAATGTTTTGGCACCGTCATCCGCAACCACCTCAACTCTGCCTTTTCCTGATAATCTTCCGGTACCCCTTATTACCTCAACCTTGTTTTTCCTAAGCAGAAAATCGACACCCCTGCTCATACTCTCTGCAACCCCTCTGCTTCTGGAGACTATTGCGGAAAGATCAGGCACTACCTCTCCGGCTTCAAAGCCGTATTCTGCGGAGTGTAATGCATAATGCATGGCCTGCACACTCTTAAGCAATGCTTTTGTAGGGATGCATCCCCAGTTCAGACATACACCACCCAACTCTGATTTTTCCACAATCGCACACTTCAGGCCAAGTTGAGCAGCTCTTATTCCGGCAACATATCCTCCGGGGCCGGATCCAATAATAATTATATCATACATATCGCTTTACACATTTTAATATTTAAAAACCAACAATAATCAAATCAGAACCATCTGTCAGGCAGCACCGTGGCAGTTTTTATATTTCTTTCCGCTGCCACAGGGGCATGGGTCATTTCTGCCCACCTTTTTCTCTACATGAACCGGTGCCTGGCTTTTCTGCTCCCCGGAAGAGGTTACAAGATCTGTTCTGGAGGTTCGCATATTGCTCAGATCGGTCTTTCTGTGTTGCTGCTCTCTTACATTTACCTGGGGTTCCCTCG
>JALNXR010000069.1 GCA_023230265.1 Bacteroidales bacterium
TGGTGTCAACGCATCTTTGGAATTTTCTTTGTAATAATCAAACGTGGCAACAAATCTTTTATTAAACAAATCTATATCCATTCCCACATTATTTTTACTCACCCTCTGCCACTTGAGATTTTCATTTCCCATAGCCATAAGCTGAGCACCTTGATATGACCACTGGTAGAAATAATCCCTTATATAATCAAACATTGTAAGACTTTGATTAGGATTATAATTCTGGCTTCCAGTAAAACCTGTGGATGCTCTTAATCTCAGAGAAGTTATAATTTTTGAATCTTTTAGGAAATCTTCATAATGAACATTCCAACCAATTCCCACTGACCAAAGTTTTGCCCACCTTTGATTTGCTCCAAATTTTGACGATCCGTCCATCCTTCCCGAGAAATCAGTATAATATTTGTTTTTCCATGAATAGTTCAATGTTCCAAAGAATCCCAGAGATCTTGCAATGCTCTCATTTCCGCTCGGTTTCGCTCCTCCGTAAGCTGTTGCAAAACTGGGATAAGCCAGCAAACTGTTTGGGAAACCCGTAGTCAGGAATGTATTTAAATTATCATTTCTGGTTGTTACCTCTAAGCCTCCGTTAAAAGTGATAAAATGATCTTTATGCTGTTTATAGAGAGACAGTACTGAGTTAGCATTAAAATAACGATCTTCTCCATATTCGCTTTTGAATTGTCCCTTTTTCTCCTGATCAATATTTATCTGTGAAGTGTGCTCTGCCGGAAGAAAGTATTGATTATTGACAATTTTCTTGCTAAAGGCCACAAGGCTTCTTATTTTCACACCATCTGTGATATTCCACTCAAGCTTGAAGTTGTTGATTATCTCATCATGTGCATCTTTGTCAATCACACCTATATTTGAATTGTACAATGGGTTAGGTGTATTAACGAAATCAAAATACTTTACAATTTTACCGTTGATATCCCTGAAGGGAAGATATGGGTTTGCCTTGGCATAATCACTAAAATTCCCATAAGGTGAGTTATTAGCAACTACATGATTGTAAGTAAGATTATTCATAAACAAAAACCTCTTGTAACGGTATTGAAAATAGGCTCCGATTCCAAGTCGGTCACGGGATGACTCTTTCATCACTCCATTGTCTTTGTCATAAAAGAGATTGAGGTTGTATCTGAAGTTTTCTGTTCCCTGCTCTATCTGGAGGCTGTGTTTGTGTGCCACTGATACGGGGTTTATCGGTTGAGAAAGCCAGTCAGTATCATATCCCATAGCTACCAGTTTTAGCTTCTGGTTGTACTCATCCATATTTCTTTCGATTTCACTAATACGATCAGAACCGGGATAGACTCCCGAATATACTTCATATTGGAGTTTTTCAGATGCATTAAGCAGATCATACCCGGAAAGATCTGCAGAAGTAAATTTTATATCTGTCTTGTAATTCACCTTTATTTGTCCCTTTTGCGGAATTTTAGTCTCAACTACCACAATTCCGTTTGCTGCTCTTGATCCGTAGATCGCAGTGGCAGCAGCATCTTTAAGAATGGTTATTGAAAGCACCCTGTTGGGGTCAAGGTCAAATATCTTCTGTGCAGAAACCTCAAAACCATCCAATATGAAAGTAGGCATGTTGGGATTATACTGATATTCACTCTTGACACCGGGCAGGCTTCCGGAACCTCTAAGCTCAATATCGGGCAAAGCATTCGGATTGGAACCCTGTTCCGTGTTTTCGATAATTCTGAAAGAGGGCTCAAGGGTCTGGACGGCCTGGAGGATATTACCGCTGTTTATCCTGATAATGTCATTTGCCGTAATGGTTGAAGAGGATCCGGTGTATGTCTGCTTATTAGCAGTAAAATATCCTGTCACCACTACCTGCTCAAGTTCGGCCTGACTCTCTTCCAGTACAACATTGATCACTTTTCTGTTATTAACCGGTATCTCCTGTTTTACCATACCTATAAAAGAAAAAACAAGAATGTTGTCTTCCGGCCTGAGTCTGATCCTGTACGAACCTGTAGGATCGGACACAACACCGTTATTTGTTCCTTTTACAACTATTGCAACGCCTGTAAGTGGCTCCCCGTTTTGGTCAGTAACTTTTCCTGTCACAATTTTAAGTTCCTGGCTTTGTGATGTGTTACTTCTGATTGCATTTGAGGTGCTCTCCGGAGATATTACAATTGTGCTGTCTTTTATGACATACTCCAGGCCTGTGTTATTAAGACAGTGCCTGAGTGCCTCATCCAGACTGACATTTTTCAGGCTGGCTGAAATTTTCTTATCCGGATTAATCTGTGCTGTGCTGTACAAAAGATAATAACCTGTCTGGGCTTTTATCGTTTGAAGTGCGCTTTGCAGGCTTACATTCCTGAGATTCAGCGTCAGTTTCTGAGAATAAACATTATTGGCAGAAAGATTAATGGAAGAAAACATTAAAATGAATAGAAATACCTTCATCATTTTTAGAATTTGTTTCCCATTTTTACACAGGAAGGCGTTTTGAGTTTTTCCCATACATTCATATATTAAAGTTTAAGATGTTAATGAGTTCTTTTTCTAACCGGCCATACTTCTATCACACTGTCAACTACTTTAAACTCCACAGCTTTGGTAAGTTCAAGCATCTCCAGTATAGCGTTTATTTTTTCCTGTCTTTTTATGATCCCGTAAAATTGTATCTGCTTTAATCTCTCATCTTTAAATTTGACGGGAATATCATACCATCTGGACAATTTTTTCATTATTGATTCCAGGTTTTCGTTGTCAAAAAAGAAATCGCCGTTCTTCCACGCAATAACCTCTTCTACATTTACGCGGGCAATTTCATTGTAGCCGCTGCTTTTATTATACCTTAACTGATCTCCCGGTTTTAGAACGTTAGAAGGTGCTCTTCCGGAGATTACCTCAACCGATCCTTCCAAAAGTGTTGTCCTGACAACCGGCTCATCTTCATATGCATTGATGTTAAAATGGGTTCCCAGCACTTTTACTCTTACCGAGTCATTCAAAGAAACTACAAAGGCCATCTTTTCGTTCCTGGCAACTTCCAGATACAACTCTCCCTTAACTAAACTAAGTTCTCTGACATCCCCTGAAAATTCAACAGGATATCTTATCTCAGTCTCAGAATTCATCCAGATGCGTGTGCCGTCCGAGAGCGTCAGTTTGTATTCCCCGCCACGGGGAATTATAAGAGTGTTATAGATCGTCTCTTTTACCTTACTGTTTTTCAGCCCACTCTCCTGGTTATAGACAATTTCTCCCTTATCAAGCCGGGCAACCTCTTTTTTATTGTCCAGTGTAATAGTTCCGGAAGATTCGTTATCCAAAGGTATGTACCTTCCGCTATCCAGCAGAAGCATTGCTTTTTTTGTTCCCGGTTCAACTCCGGAAAGGCCTGTCAGTTGGTTCTCAGAAGAGTCCGGACCGGTCAATTGCATTACCATAACAGATGTTATACCTGCCAAAAGGATAATTGCTGCAGCATATTTTAACCACCTGGGGGAATGTCTGAAAGATTTGCCCTTTCCGGATCCTATGCGTTCTATCAACTCTCTGTAATCGGCTTCTGCCGGCACTTTCTGACCATCCTGCTCTGCCATGGCTACAGACCATGCATTTTTGTAATCAGAAAAGGTCTGCATATTTTCACGGTTCTCAAATACCCACTCTTCAAACTTCTGCTCTTCCTCTTCCGATAACTCCTTTAACAGGTATTTTAATATTTGTTTCTTTTTCATAATCTGTCAGTTCTGAAAAAACAATATTTTATCTGATTATATCACTACATCTTTTATACAAATGAATATTTCTATACCCTACGGAAACTCAGAAAATTTCTGATTTCTTTTTTTATCCTATAAAATAATATCTTTGGAAAAGAAAACCGGAGAAAATGGATCCCGATATAATCAATCTTGCAAAACAGATAAAGTTTGGAGACAAGAATGCCTTCCGGCAATTATATGAAGCCTATTTTCTGAAACTTGAGCATTTTGCCGTACAGTATGTTATCGATTTTTATGCTGCTAATGATCTGGTTCAGAATGTTTTTGTAATATTGTGGGAAAAGAGGGCTTCTATCCGGGAGGATGCCGGTCTTATTGGGTATCTCTACACAATGACCCGTAATCATTGTCTTAACTATCTGAATCATAAAAAAACAGAAAAAAAATATCAACAGGAGATACAAGAGAAAAATGAAAGGGAGTGGAGGCTCAATAAGTGCGCCCTTGAGTTTTTCGATTATGAGAGATTGCAGGAAAATGAGTTGCGTACTATTATAAATAAGGCTATAGAAGAGTTGCCGGAAACAAGCAGGGAGGTGTTTCTGATGAATCGCAAAGGAGGTCTTACATACGGGGAGATTGCACAGAAGCTTAATATTTCTGACAAAACAGTCGAAAAAAGAATGAGCAAGGCTCTCGCCCTGCTCAGAATAAGTCTTAAAGAGTACTATTTTTTGATATTTTTTCTATAAATTATCAACTGTCCGGTTGGACATGAGTTGAGGTTGTAGAAAAGGATGTTGGATTAACCTCTAAATGTTTTTGGTTAAGTATGTGTACAATTGATAAAATCAGAAATTAAAATATTAATTTTAACTTTTATGAGTAACGAGAATTCCATAGTCCACACCTATATACATATGCTTGATATCATCAAGCAACAGATACGTTCTGTCCAGGCCAAGGCTGCCCTGGCAGTAAATAGTTCTTTGATACAACTCTACTGGAATATTGGCAAAATGATTGCTGAGAATCAGGAACTCTTTGAAGGTCGCAATAACTATGTGGATCAGTTATCAAAAGATTTACGGGCTGAGTTTCCTGAGGTGAATGGATTCTCTCGAACTAATTTATTTTATACCCGTAAGTTTTATAAATTCTATACTATCGGTTTAGTCCAACAACTTGTTGGACTGAAAGAAAATGCTGAGGAATTAATTTTTGTTCATTAGGTCCTTGCATTTGAAAACGAACTGAATAAAGATGACTGATTAAAGGGAAACACTAGGAAAATTTATAAATATCTTCATTTTGACTTGTCCATTTAAGTGCACATGCTTTCATTAATCCAGAAATTTTGCAACAAAGTTATTCAGCTCTTCTCCTCTGAGATTCTTAGCTACAATTTTTCCTGATTCATCAACTAAAAAGGTTTTTGGAACAGAAGCAACTCCATAGTCTTTAGCGGCGGTCCCCTTTTCGTCCAATACCTGCAGCCATGTGAGTTTATCCTCGTTGATCGCTTTGAGCCACTTATCCCTCTCCTGCGGCTTGTCAACCGAAACACTTATGATTTCAAGTCCCTTGTCTTTCCAGTTACTGTAAAGGGAGATGAGGTTGGGATTTTCTTTTCGGCAGGGACTGCACCAAGAAGCCCAGAAGTCAATTATTACCAGTCTCTTTTTAATTGAAGAAAGTGAAAGTTGTTCCCCTTTATCGGTTACAAGAGTGAAAGTAGGTGCGATGGCTCCGACATCCGTTCTTGTTTCTGAACCGACCTTTCTTTCTACATTTTTATATGCAGTCTTGTCCGAAAGATTTTTATACTGTTCAAGGAACTTCTTTAATGTCTCTGTTGAAAAGCGGCCCTGTCCCATCAGTTTGTTTACATAATTCAATCCTGCCAGATTGTTGCTGTTTAATGCAAACTCCTCCTGTTTGTCCCACCATTTCTTTGATACCTCCAGCAGTTTTTTTTCAAGTTGGGCTGCTGCTTCATTCTCTCCTTTATTTCTTTGTGCCATCATCTCTCTGGATAAAGTTTTCATTTTCATCCGGAGGGGCTCAATCTCCTTGTCCAGGTTAAATAAAGCGTCATTGTCAGGTGTCCCGTTAAGAAAGATAAGTGAATCCTTAGTGGCAGTGATTGTGATTGTCCCCTTTTCCAGAATAATGTAATGTACCATATTCCTGTCAATATCCGTAGCATAGATCCAACCGATCTCACCGTCATATTTATCCTGTTTGTAGGTGGCAACGCCGTTTACAAAATTAATTGTATCATATACGTTGGGGCCGGGGATTCTTACAAGAATTTTTGCAGTCCCGTTGTATGGCATTATACCATGTTTTTCAACAATTTCCCTGGGCTGGGCATGGGTGTATCCGGAAACTATAAGAAATCCGGTAATGAACGCACTGATCAATTTTATTTTTTTCATCTTTTTTTGTTTTATCTGTTTATAAGACGCAAAAATGGAAACAGCCCCCCAAAGTACCTTGTCACAGTTTTTGGTTAACAGGGGGGCTTTTTCAAGGGCACCTTGCCTCATTTTTCAGCATATGGCTGATATACCTATAAATGCGAGCTGTGCTTTTCTGGTATCGCAATAAACATCGATCAATTACCTTCCCAGTGCCTCAGCCACTGTTTTTCTGATATTTTCGCCTCTTAATTTTTTTGCAACAATCTTACCGTCAGGCCCAAAGAGCATAATCTGAGGTATCGAGGAAATTCCGTAGAGATCAGTAGGGATCCTCTGGGCATCAATGATCTGGTTCCATATAACATTATGCTCTTTTGCTGATTTTATTGTCTTTTCCCTTTCGTCCCATACCGCAATACTCAGGACATCAAACTTATCCCCCTTGAACTCATTGTACACAGCTGCGATGTTAGGAATCTCTGCCTTGCAGGGAGCGCACCAGCTTGCCCAGAAATCAACCAGAATATATTTTCCCTTTCCGACATAGTCTGATAGTGATACCTTTGAACCATCAGGGTTGCCGTTTGCTATTGTGAAATCTTTAAAATGCATCCCTACACGGGTTTTGTCCAGAGCCCCGAACTTTTTAACAGTAGCAATCACAGAGGGATATTTTTTCACATATTCCCCCGCACAACTGTAAAACTTATCGAAAAGCTCTTTATTATCCCGTATCAAACTCCTGATATTGTTGTTAAAAATAAGGGCTCCTGCTGCATTGTTATTATTTATTTTTAAATAACTCAGGGCAATTTCTGTTAATTTATCGTTCATTTTCCCCATCAATTCTTCCATCATTTTTCTTCTGTCAGTCTCACTGACAGATCTGTCACTGCCCATTCTCTGCTGTTCTGCCCTTCCTGCTTTATATATTTCCCCTGTCTCATTTTCATACTTGGCCAGTACATCGTTAAGTGGTGATCCACCTATTTTTTGATTAAGAAAATCGATATATATTGTACCACCTTCCAGTATAAAAGGTCTGCCCTTGCGACCCACAGTGACTGAGTATACAGAACTTCCCTCTGCTTTTCCCTTAAATTCAAATTTTCCGTTTCGTATAATTGCACTGTCTATGTTTTTCCTTGCTACCATATCATACAGGTAAGCATAGGACCCGTTGGAAATCTCCTGGGGAGCTGTTCCGGTGACAGTGTAATCTTTGCTCTGAGCAAATGATGCAATGCAGAAAAATGCCATTGCTGCAATTAAAAAAGATCTTTTCATATTTATTTACATAATGTTTGTTAATTGAATGGAGCTTTTGATGATCAGTACTAATATAATCTTGTAAACCATTTATCTTCTCTCTCTGTAGGCAAAATCAACAATTTTGCCGAAACCACTCCATTTATTCACTTCGGTTAAAGAGTTTGCAGAACTGCTTGGTCTCATAATCCTTACAGAGCCCCCTGAGTTCCCCAGACTGGAGTTATATGAACCTATTACAAGATTATATTGTGCAGCAATGAAATCCTCCGTGAAACTCGGGGTATACGCCAGATCATTTTGTATCAGGACGAATTTCAGTTTTGTCACCACCTCTCCTGCCGGTAAAGTTAAAACAACATTTGTGGTATTGGTTCCTCTGTCATAGCTGTAAACTTTGTTCCCTGCCCCATAATAGGTATATGCGTACTGGGAACTGAAAGCGAAGGTGGTAGCCTGATTAAATTCAGGAGCAGGAATATTATTAACCAGTGAGTGCTGCCCGATTGTATACTGTGAAGGATAATTCAATCCATAAATATGCCTGTTACCTGAATTGTCCTGCATTACAGCAAAAGTAACCCCTCCGGAAAAACGTGTACTCTCCATATATATAAGATCCATTCCTGTATTATAACTGAATATTTTCTGGCTTGAGGGAGGATCCTGCAACGGAGTGGTAATCTGGGCAGAATTTGCAGACTGTGCAGACCATCCGACAAACCGTTTATTGTCTTTATCATAAAATATTGCCGAATAGACCTTTTTTGCCGTACCGGTTCTGTACTCATTGATTCCAATAAAGGGGGCCAATCCGTATTGAGGCGGGCCGCTTCTTACAGTTGTATTGATGGGATCCTGGTATATTGCACCGGCACTCCCTCCATCAAGACAAAAAGCATTCCCTTTGTCAGAGACAAAAAGGTCGTCTCCTCCTCCAAAAGCTACAGTGCTGTAGAAATATACCGGATTTTCATCGGGATATTTTCCTGTAAGGAATTGAGAATATTTTATGTCTGAGATTGAAATATCAGTGTTAAACACAAACGTTTCCGGATCCGGGATAAATGTTCCGGCTCCGGTCATTACCAATATTCTGTCGCCCGGATTTGCATACATTGATGGATGAAAAACCACTCCATACGCATTTGAAATTGTGGGCAAATTCCTGGTGGCAAGAATGTCGTATGTGGGAACATAATTATTTTCACCTAGTTTCGAGATAAAATCCATTCTTACCCTGCGACCAGCACCCTCTTCACATAGAACAAACCATCCTTCGAATGTTGTAGATGTAACTTTCAGGTTTGTTGTGGTTATAGTTTCTATACCCGTCCTTTTGTCTTTTACTGAAAACCATAGGACATAACTTTTCGGAATCAAACGGGCTATTGTATCCAGGTCCCTGTTCCCACGCGGATTCAATCGCAGCCACGAACCGCTGTTTTCTGTACCGCTGTTGATCCTTCCTCCTCCCGCATACTCCAGCATGTAATTGTATTCAAAATTGGGGTTGTCAGCATTTATCTCCCCCTCTTCAGAAGAGGTAATGACGGGGTTTATAGTAATTTTGTCCACATCCCCAAGAACCTCTATCAAGCCGGGGATATTTGTAATTGTGATAACTGTCTTCTCCCTATAGCTGTAATTACCCAGATCCTTGTAACAAGAGCCCAAAAGAGCTGCAAACA
>JALNXR010000070.1 GCA_023230265.1 Bacteroidales bacterium
GTGCTACCATCTCTTAAATCCATTGCTACTACATCGGATGGAAAAATATTAATTCGAGTTGGAGATCAGTGTCAGCCTGTAAGAGGCGAAGATTTAGTCAGGCTCGCAAGTGAAAAGGACGCATTTCAATGGGAGCTGCAATCTCGTAATATTAGCATCAATAACGTTTCGCCGGAAGCATTAAGATGGTTTGCAAATGAAATACAAAATTCAGACAGAGTCAAACCATTTGTAAAAGAGTTTAGTGATATAGAAATCGCAGAACACTATAATCTGATACAAGATGGCTCTTTAACAAATCTTGGAGTTTTGTGGCTTGGAAATGCTACTCAGAGAAGCAGAATTGCATATCCGCTTACAGTGCAATATATTGTTTATGATGATCTTGAAAAGAAGATAAACAAAATTGACTGGAATGATTATAGCCTGAATCCTAAAGAGTTACTCCTTGATATTGAAAAACAAGCTATAGAACTCACATATTTTGATGAATTTCCCAATGGACTATTCAGAAATAAAATAAGACATTATGACCCACGTCTAATCCGTGAATTACTGATTAATGCAATAGCACATAAAAGCTATACAATTTCCGGTGATATCTTCATAAAGGTTTATCCGGACAGAATGGAGATTACAAATCCCGGCGGGCTTCCTCTTGGTATTAGTAAAGACAATATATTGCACTCCGTAAACAGAAGGAATCCCCATATGATTCGTATTCTTCACGATCTAAAACTAATGGAAGGCGAAGGAAGCGGGTATGATCTTATTTTTGAAATTACAGGAAGGGACTCAAAACCCTTTCCGGTTATTAACTCTGACTTCAACACAACATCTGTCACTCAATACTCAAAAATACTGGATGAAGAATCTGTACTGTTAATAGATTTTATTGCAAAAAATTACAATTTATCCTCAAAAGATTTTCTTGTTCTTGGTATAGTGTGCCGTGAGAAAAAGATACTTTCCACAAGACTGGCCGATTTGCTGCAATTATCTGAAGAAGACAGACTGCGCAGTTACACATCACGCCTGACTAGTCAAGGCATTCTAACACCTAGAGGTATAAAGAAAGGCACAGAGTATCTAATCAATCCTAAAGTCATTTCAAGTTCAAAAATTAACATAAAACCATCATTAAGGATGATTGAACCTCATAGATTAAAGGCATTAATTTATGAAGACCTGAATATGTACCCTGGAAGTAAAAGCTCCGAAATACGACAACGACTGGAAGAGTTGCCTATAGAAGATATAAGGAAAACCCTTCGAAAAATGGAAAAAGAGGGAATTATAGTAGGAATTGGTATCAAGAAGATGAAAACATATAGTCTGGCAAAAAAAAATTAAATGAAAATAAAAACCAACCATAAGAAGGACATACTTTATTGATTATCTAGTTTATAGCCCTTATTTTGCTATTTGCTATTTTAAAAAAAGAATTTATTACAATGTTTCAAAATATATTGCTTTAGTTGAGAAGAAGAAAAAGGATAATGTTATACCTGATACTTTTCAGCCATATTAATATCGAATATATATTAAATCTTAAAAGTTAGGAATTAAAACCTAAGACAAATCAATCAGACAGAAGTAGTTCTGATTGTGTTTCTTCGCTCCCCGATCTGCTGACGCCACATTGCGTAATACAACCCCTTTTGTTCTATCAGCTTTTCGTGTGAGCCTGTTTCGGTGATCTTTCCCTTTTCCAGGACATAAATAACATCTGCGTGCATCACAGTTGCCAACCGGTGAGCAATCAGTATCGTAATCTGTTCACGGCTGCCGGAGAAATTTCTGATTGTGTCGGTAATCTCTACCTCCGTTATAGAGTCCAGCGAAGATGTAGCCTCATCAAAGATCAGCAGCCTCGGCTGCCGCAGTATTGCCCGGGCTATTGATATACGTTGTTTTTCTCCGCCTGACAACTTCATTCCGCCCTCACCCAGCAGAGTGTCAACACCTTTTGGAGAGTTGTTGATCAGCTTTTCACAGGAGGCCTGTTTCAATGCTTCCATTATTTCAGAGTCGGAAGCATCGGACTTTACAAACAACAAATTCTCTTTAATAGTGCCGGCAAACAACTGAGTATCCTGTGAGACAAAACCTATTTGCCTGCGTAATTCATTGTACCTGATCTCCTCAGAAAGATGTCTGTTATAACAGATCTTCCCCTTTACAGGTTTGTACAGACCAAGGAGCAATTTTACCAGTGTGGATTTCCCGGAACCGGAAGGACCCACAAATGCAATTGTTTCACCGGTTTTTACCTTAAAGGAGATGCCGTCAATAGCGTTAGTGGTTGCTGTCTTATGTCTGAAAACCACGTTCTCAAAACTTAAATCTTCTAAAAGACCGACTTTTACCGGATTTTCCGGTCGGCGGTCTATTGGTCTGGACATTAGTTGATTGAAATTGTTCACAGAGGCCTCAACTTCCCGGTAACTGATTATGATACTGCCGAGATTCTGCAAAGGGCCAAAGATTGAGGCAGAGATAAACTGCATAGCAATCAGCTCCCCGGTTGTCAGTACATTTCTGAAGATAAGCCAGAGAAGGATGAACAGGATAGATTGCCTCAGGATGCTTAACATTGTGCCTTGAAGAAATGTAAGAGTACGCACCTTCCTCACTTTTTCCATCTCAAGTTCAAATATCTTTTGGGTGTGTCTATTAAGCCGCTTGATTTCCGGGAAGGTTAGTCCGAGACTTTTTACCAGCTCGATATTACGCAGCGACTCTGTAATCACCCCTGCCATTTTATTAGTTTCTCTGTTAATAGCCCGTTGGGTGGTTTTGATCTTCTTGCTTAGCAATCCGGTCAGGGAGCCCAGTACCAGGATCCCGACCACAAAAACCGGAACCAGCAACCAGTGTTTTGTCACTGTGTACCAGATAAGAAAACCGACACCTACAACGGATGTAAACAAGGTGTTAATGAATGAATTGACAAACATCTGTGTATCAAATCGTACCTTTTGCAGGATTGAGAGTGTCTCTCCGCTTTGCTGATCTTCAAACTCCTGGAAAGAGAGGCGGAGTGTCTGCTTAAGTCCGTCGTTGAATATCTGAAGGCCGAATTTCTGTACCGCCAGGCGGGTCACATATTCCTGAAAAGCTTTTGTAAGACGGGCCAGTAACGCAACCCCAATTGCGAGCCCGAGCCAGAACAAGACTCCCGAAACCAAATCTTCTTCTGCCCTGGACCCTGGATTAATAGTGTAATCATCGATTATTTTGCCAAATATCAGAGGATCAACAAGGCTTAGCAACTGACTGACACCTGCCAGAGCAAGAGAGATAATTATCAGCCATTGCTGAGGCTTTAAATATTTCCACAGGATCCTCATAAGAAAAATTGATTAACAAAAATTAAAGATAATTGATTAACAAATCATAAAGACAATTATTCAATCATAAGCGGTATTGTAAATCTAAATGCACTCCCTTTTCCGGGCTCGCTCTCAACCCATATCTCACCCTTGTTCAATTCCACAAATTCTTTACAGAGAGCCAAACCCATACCGGTTCCCTTTTCTCCACCTGTTCCCCGGATTGTATTTTTATTACCAATATCAAAAAGTTTAACCAGAGATTCCGGATCAATTCCTGTCCCGTTGTCGCTGACTGTAAACAAAATATTTTCCCCTCTCATTTCTGTTTCAATTTTCACAGTTCCATTGGAATATGTGTATTTTATTGCATTTGTCATCAGATTTCTTAGTATGGCTTTAACCATCTCTTCATCTGCGTAAATAGATTCATCTGATTCAATTTTAGTTTCAATTTTAATTTTTTTGCTGTGGGCCAGAGATTCTGTAAAATGTAAGACGTCACTAATTAATTCAGAGGGTTTTATAGCGGTTGGTTTGACATCAAGTCTGCCGGTCTGTATTCTTGACCACTCCAACAGATTTTCCAGAAGTTTGTAGGTTAAGCTGGCTGAGTCATACATCATTTGAACCATTTGCTGAATCTCTTCCCGGTTGTTTTCTGCCAGGCTCTCTTTAAGTAATATGCTAAGATTAAGAAGTGTGTTGAACGGATTTTTGAGGTCGTGTGCAATAATTGAGTGAAATTTGTCTTTTGTGGAATTGAGTTCAATAAGCTTTTTGTTTGACTCTTGAAGTTCAAGGATTTGGTTCATGACCTCTTTGCGAAGTACAATTATTGCGTAAAATGAGAGAGCCAGTGTAAAAAGTACTATTATTGAAATACCGGCAAGTAAGTAATCATTTATTTTGCTTTGCTTTTCAATATCATGAGCTGTCCGTTTATCAACAGAAGCCAGAAATTCCCGGATAGGTTTCATAATACTGTCCTTTGCATCCTGGTATCTTTTGTTGAAAACGATATACCGGGCAAATAAGGTGTCCGGTCTTGCTTTGATGGTGAATTCGTTCAGAGAATCGGGATATAGACCTTTCATTGCGTTAAAAGCAACTCTTTCTGTCCAGACAAGTTCGTTGGACCGCTTTTCTGCGAGTGATATTTTCTCAAACTCCTCCTTAAGGACATTCTGTTTACGCAAACTGTCCAGCAGAGCTATGGTCCTGCCGTCAGGCCTTGGTTTTAAGCCATTTCTGATATTAAGCAAATCCCAATATTCCTGTTCCCAAAGACTATTTCCTGTAATAACATAAGCCCGGCAATACTTAGTAAAGTCCTCCGAACTCTCTTTTAACTCAGTCCCAAGGGCATATAATTTATATCTTTTGTTCTCAAGTTTCTCAAGGCTACCTGCATTCCTTAATATTAAATATAAAATGACTCCGATAAGAAGCAATAAAAGTAAAAGTGTGGCAAAAACACGGTTGTGAAGGCTTTTCTTATTAACTGTTAGTAGTCTCATCTGATTAGGCCTTTAGGTAGAATTGATAAGTATGAAGATACAAATTTTTTGTCAGAAATCCCATTTCACCAGGGTTTTTCGTATAAATTTCTTATATTTGTTTAGTTCTAAAGTAGAATAATTATTATTTGATAAATATTCTATAAAAGAGAGGAGGGGGGGGTGAGAGTAACACGAAATAAAAAGAAAGACAAAAGGTTTTAAAAATGAAGAGATCAAAATACAGAGCAAAACTTAAGCAGCAGGGGCTCAAGATAACTCCCCAGAGAGTTGCTGTTATGGAGGCAATCGGACAGCTGGACAACCACCCTTCTGCTGAAAATATTTTATCATACATAAAAGCAGGCAATCCAAACATTTCTACAGCAACCGTTTATAAAGTTCTGGATGCGTTTGTCAATCACAACATTCTCAAAAAGATTGAGACAGAGGGTGACATTATGAGATACGACAAGGAGACAGAGAGTCATCATCATCTCTATTGCCCGGAAACCGGAGAGATTAAAGACTATTTTGACAATGAACTGAGTGAAATGATCGAAAAGTATATAAAAAGCAAAGAAATCCCTGGTTTTGAGGCAGAAGAGATTAAAGTTCAGTTAAAGGGGAAATTTGTTGCAAAATAAATAATATCAGGAACTGAGAGATAAACAGAAGAGAAACTAATATTAAAATGACCGATATGGAAAACACAAAACAAACAGGTAAATGCCCGGTAACAGGTACTTCCGGGAAGCACAGTATCGGTGCGGAAGGCACCAGGAACAGGGATTGGTGGCCGAATAAACTTAGCCTTAACATACTCCGTCAGCATTCAGAGTTATCCGACCCTATGGGAAAGGATTTTAACTATGCAGAGGAGTTCGGGAAGCTGGACCTTAAGGCTGTAAAAGCTGATATTCATAAAATTATGACTGATTCCCAGGATTGGTGGCCGGCAGATTACGGCCATTACGGCCCCCTTTTCATCAGAATGGCATGGCACAGTGCAGGGACCTACAGAACAATTGATGGCAGAGGTGGCGGAGGAAGAGGTCAGCAGAGGTTTGCCCCTCTCAACAGCTGGCCTGACAATGTAAGTCTCGACAAAGCAAGGAGGCTTCTATGGCCTGTTAAGCAAAAGTATGGAAAGAGTATCTCCTGGGCAGACCTTATGATCCTGGCCGGAAATGTTGCACTTGAGTCAATGGGTTTTAAGACATTAGGATTTGCAGGTGGCAGGGAGGATGTATGGCAGGCTGACGAGGATGTGTACTGGGGATCAGAAAGTAAATGGCTTGAGAACGATGAGCGGAAACTGGACAGGGAGGAGGTGGCAAACCCCTTGGCCGCCATTCAGATGGGGCTGATCTATGTTAATCCCGAGGGACCGGACGGAGTGCCAGACCCTCTTGCAGCAGCAAGGGATATCCGTAATACATTTGCCAGGATGGCAATGAACGACGAGGAGACTGTAGCTTTGATAGCCGGCGGACACACATTTGGAAAGACTCACGGGGCGGCAAGCGCGGATTATGTCGGGGCAGAACCCGAGGCAGCAGGCATTGAGGAGCAGGGACTGGGGTGGAAAAACACATATGGAACAGGAAAGGGTGGAGACACCATAACCAGCGGACTGGAAGTGATCTGGACCCAGACACCTGTGAAATGGAGCTACTACTTTTTCGACAATCTGCTAAATTTTGAATGGGAGCTAACAAAGAGCCCTGCCGGAGCATATCAGTGGGAAGCAAAAAAAGCGGGGAAAATAATGCCCGATGCTCATGATAAAAATAAACGCCACTATCCCACAATGCTCACTACCGACCTCTCTCTCAGGTTTGATCCTGTTTACGAAAAGATATCCAGACGCTTTTACGAACATCCGCTTGAATTTGCCGATGCTTTTGCAAAAGCGTGGTTTAAACTTACCCACAGGGACATGGGACCCCGGAGCCGGTATCTGGGACCCGAAATTCCAGGTGAAGTATTTGTGTGGCAGGATCCCATCCCTCAGGTTAACCATGCTCTGATAGATAAAAATGACATTAAGTGGCTTAAAACAAAAGTTCTCAATTCCGGCATGTCTGTATCTGAACTGGTTTATACCGCATGGTCCTCTGCCTCTACATACAGAGGGTCAGATAAGAGGGGTGGTGCAAACGGTGCCAGAATAAGACTGGAACCCCAAAAGAACTGGGAGGTAAACAGACCGGAAGAACTCTCAGAAATTCTTAAAAAGCTTGAGGTGATAAAGGAGGAGTTCAACAAAGCCCAAAAAGAGGGTAAAGAAAATAAGAAGATTTCTATGGCTGATCTGATTGTTCTTGCGGGCAGTGCAGCAGTTGAAAAGGCGGCCAAAGATGCAGGAGTGGAGATTTCTGTACCCTTCATTCCCGGGAGAATGGATGCCCTTCAGGAGCAGACCGATGTCGAATCATTTGCTGTGCTGGAACCTCTTGCTGACGGATTCCGCAATTATATAAAGATGCATTTAAGAGTATCTCCGGAAGAGCTTCTGGTAGACAAAGCGCAGCTTTTAACTCTTACGGCACCGGAAATGACTGTGCTTCTTGGCGGAATGCGTGTTTTGAACACAAATTGGGACAAATCGGCCAATGGACTCTTTACAGGCCGGCCCGGGGTGCTTACGAACGATTTCTTTGTGAATCTCCTGGACATGAACACCTCATGGGAACCCATGGATGAAAAAAGAGTTCTCTTTAAAGGCCGGAACCGTAAAACAGGTGAATTAAAGTGGACTGCAACCAGGGTGGATCTGATTTTCGGCTCACATGCAGAACTAAGGGCTATTGCGGAGGTTTACGGAAGCAATGACGGAAAGGAAAAGTTTGTTAAGGATTTTGTAGAAGCATGGACCAAGGTGATGAATATGACCTTGTAAAAGTTTGTAACAGGTTGTTCTGGATTGCCTCACTTTGTTCGGCGTTCCCATATAGGGCATCACTTCATAATTCCCTATAAGGGGATTGCCTCATTTCATTCGGCGTTCCCCTATAGGGGGCCTCAAAGTGGAAAAAGCCTTATGCTGCGCATAAGTTTTTTTGATTTACTCTTTCAGACTCAAAAGCAAGCTTTCGGTCTTCTGAGTAAATCAAAAAACCGGGTGTTTACCCGGCTTTTTCTTCTTTGGCGGTGAGGGGGGGATTCGAACCCCCGGAACCCTTACGAGTTCGGCAGTTTAGCAAACTGCTGGTTTCAGCCACTCACCCACCTCACCAAAACCCTGCTTTTGAGCGCAGGGAGTGCAAAGATACTAATTCTTTTTTATCTGCAAGAGTTACTTCTGCGGTTTGGCGATGTTTTCGCGCATTTCTGTGTCAGCCTGGATATTGCGGAATTTGTAATAGTCCATAATACCGAGGTTTCCTGCACGGAATGCTTCTGCCATAGCCAACGGGATCTGGGCCTCTGCTTCGATAACCTTAGCCCTGGCCTCCTGTGCTTTAGCCTTCATCTCCTGTTCCAGAGCCACAGCCATTGCCCTCTTCTCTTCTGCACGGGCCTGGGCGATGTTCTTGTCTGCGTTTGCCTGGTCCATCTGCAGAACTGCACCGATATTTCTTCCGATATCTATATCAGCAATATCGATAGAGAGAATCTCAAATGCGGTGCCGGCATCCAGACCTTTATCCAAAACAACTTTTGATATTGTGTCAGGGTTTTCCAGAACAGATTTGTGAGATTCTGCAGAGCCGATACTTGATACAATCCCTTCGCCAACACGTGCAAGAACTGTCTCCTCGCCGGCACCCCCCACAAGTTGCTTGATATTTGCCCTTACAGTCACACGAGCTTTGGCTATAAGCTGTATACCGTCTTTTGCAACTGCAGTCACAGCCGGAGTGTTAATAACCTTTGGGTTAACCGACATCTGAACAGCCTCAAAAACATCACGTCCGGCCAGGTCTATTGCAGCAGCCATTTTAAAGTTGAGTGCGATGTTTGCCTTATCGGCAGATATTAAAGCGTTTACAACATTGGGGACATTCCCCTTTGCAAGGTAGTGAGCCTCCAGTTCATTGGCATTAAGCTGTAATCCGGCTTTTGTCCCTGTGATCATAGCCATAACGATGGTTCCGGGAGGCACCTTTCTCCAGCGCATCAGAACAAGCTGTATCAGAGAGATCTTAACACCTGATATCAGAGCCTGAAACCATAACGTAACCGGGAAAAACCATAAAAGAATAGTTAATCCT
>JALNXR010000291.1 GCA_023230265.1 Bacteroidales bacterium
CTATCTTTACTCTATTCTCAAAAACAGGAGTATTAATCATCTGAGAAAACTCTCCAACGACAACAGAATTAAAAATGAATTGTTTAAAAAGGAGTGCAGGGCTAACATAGTAGCTTTGAGTGATGATAGTTCTGATGTGATAATAAAATTCCAGCTTGAAGAATATATAGGAAAGGCTATTAAAGAGTTACCGGATAAATTCAGCGACTCCTTTCTCCAAAGCAGAATAAACGGACTATCCTACAATCAGATTGCCGAGAAAAAGGGCGTTTCCGTAAAAGTAGTTGAGTACCATGTCACTCAGGCACTTAAACTCTTGAAAAACAAACTTAAAGATTTTTTAGAATAACAATACGTAAAAAATATTAGAGGGTATTTTAGTATATAAGTGTATTATTAGTGTATAAAACATAATGGGAAGAAATATTGACACAGAACTGCTCCTGAAATTTATCTCCGGAAATGCCTCAGAACCGGAGAGAACGATAGTTCTGGACTGGATCAGCGAAAGTGAGGAGAACGGCCGTATCTACGGACGTTTGAAAAATTACTGGGTGGCCGAGAGATACAAAACATTCGAAAACTCCACCGGACATCCTGTCTGTATGGATCAGACCAGGAGAGAATCTGTCAATCCGCTTCCCGGTAAAAAGAGAACCATCCGGCTCAGATCCATCCGGCTCAGGCCCATCCTGCTCTTTGCAGCTTCTATTGCACTGATTTTGACCACCTATGCCCTATCAATTATGCTCCGTAAGGAGAGAGTTATGCCTGAACAGACTATGGCCAGGTTTGAATATATTGTGAATCCGGGAGTTAAAGGAGTTGTGGATCTGCCTGACGGGAGCCGTGTATGGCTTAACAGCTCAAGTTCTCTTAAATGTCCGGAAAAATTTGATTCACTGGCGAGGGTTGTAGAGCTTGACGGTGAGGGTTTTTTTGAAGTTCTTCCCAACAAGGAATGGCCGATGTATGTAAAGACATCAAAAGGATATGGAATCAAAGTTACAGGCACCTCTTTCAACCTCTCCTCCTATTCAGACGATAACAAGATGGTTGTCACTCTTATATCCGGTTCTATATCCGTTGTCCACGAGGAAAACAAGAGTGAGATCAAACTATATCCTGACGAACAGATTACAATAACAGAAAAAGAGAGACCTGTTCTGGTAAAGAGAGCAAATGTAGAATACAACACAGCCTGGAAAAAGGGGTATCTCCTGTTTGACAACACCCCAATGGAGGAGGTTATAAGAAAGATGGAGAGATGGTACGGCGTGAATGTCACACTTACTGACTCCTCCATACTCGATTACCGCTTTACAGCCAACTTCAGATCAGAATCAATTTCAAGGGTTCTGGAGATTCTCAAGCTCTCTTCCAACATTAAACACAAGATAGATAAGACCGAGATAACTCTGGGAGATAAATAGTGATTATTTTAACAGAGTTATTTCTTTAAATAGTGGCATTTCCCAACTATTTATTCCAGATTGTTCAACTGTTTATTCCAGATTGTTTTAGTATTTTCCGTTTAATATTTTTCCGGAAAATAACTCTTTTTTTGAGGGAACTCTCAGGCGCAGGTGTATTAAAATTAATTAACCAAATAACAGACTTACTTATGAGAAAAACAATTCTGGTGTCTCTGTGTTGCCTGTTGTTTATGGCAAGCAGTGTCTATTCCCAGGAATTTTCTGTCAGCTTTTCATCCACCTCTCTCAAAGAGGTGTTAAAGGCTATTGAAAAACAATCGGAATACACGTTTGTTTACAACAACAACCTTGTAGATGCCAACAAGAGAGTCTCAGTAGAGGCAAAAAAAACGGGAATAAATACCGTAATGGATCAAATCCTTAAAAACACAGGTTACGAATACAAAATCGTAGAGAAGCAGATAATAATCTCCCCTGTGGATTTTTCCTCCAAAACGGCCAGGACCGAAAAGGAACTGGGAAAGGTAAACAGCCCATCATCAGGCAATCAGCAGACAGTAACTGTTTCCGGAAAGATTGTTTCTGCAAAAGATGGGCTACCTGTAATTGGAGCATACCTTACAATTCCCGGAACCAAAAAAGGAACATCCACCGACCTGGATGGAAATTTTACACTTCAGATTCCTGTTACTGCCAAAACAGTGACTATCTCTTGCCTTGGTTATCAAAGGGAAGACCTGAATGTAAATCCGGTAAATCTCTCCAATTTTAAACTTATCACTCTGGAAGATGCAACTCAGTTTCTTAACGAAGTTGTTGTACAGGGTTATGGCTCAACTACCGTCAAGGACGCAACAGGCTCTGTATCAAGGCTTACAAGCAAGGAGATAGAGACAGTGCCAATGGGCTCCAGTGTTCAGGGGATGCTCCAGGGAAGGGCTGCCGGCGTGAATGTAATGATACAATCATCTTCACCGACATCTCCTATAAGCGTTACTATCCGCGGAGTCTCCACCCTTTCAAGCTCCGGCACCCAGCCTCTTTGGGTAATTGACGGTGTCCCTGACTATTCAGACGCAACTTCTGGTGATATTGCCAACAGTCTTTATAATCTCAACCTGACCGATGTTGAGAGTATAGACATTCTCAAGGATGCTTCCGCTACGGCAATTTATGGTTCCAGAGCTGCCAATGGTGTAATAATTATTACAACTAAAAGAGGGATGAGAGGTCAGTCCCCGACTATTGATTTGAATATCCGCTCCGGTGTTCAGATACAGAAGACTCATGATTTAAAGACTCTTACACTGGAGGAATTCAAGTTTTTCACCGAAACTCTTGCCAGGGAAAAGATTAATGTGGACGGTTCAATGGGCACCAACGAAAAGCTGTTTTTTGATGAAAGTAAATACTTGAAATTCACTACCAGCCAGTGGAGGGCAGATCAGCTTCAACTCCGCTCCGATGCCTATATGACAGGTAACACCGACTGGTGGAAAGAGATGACCAACCCGGCGTACACTTACCAGGCAGACCTCTCTGTAAGAGGTGGCACTGATGTAACAAACTACTATATGTCATTTGGGTATACCGACATCAACGGATTGATTAAAGGAGGTAAAAGCCAGCTCTATACCGGAAGGATGAATTTTGAAACCCAGATTGGCAAAGCCCTGAAAATGGGGGTTATAATGT
>JALNXR010000145.1 GCA_023230265.1 Bacteroidales bacterium
GAGCAGAACTGCAAATAACAAGGATGCCCTTCTGAGAAGTATCCCAAGATTCAGACCCGATTTTGATGCTTACAATCCTGACGGAAGTATAAACATAATTCCAACAAACACTACAATAGAGAACCCTTACATTACCTATTTCAACCGTAGCGATGGTTTGGGTAAGTCTTTCTATGGCACCGCCTTTGCAGAATTAAAGATCCTGCCAGGACTTAAGTTCAGATCTGCCGGAACAATAAACTACTCCAACTCAGCATACGACTCTTTTGCCAGAAAAGGGACTCAGGGTTATCCTTCTACATATAACTACAGAACCCTATCTGTATCTGAATCAAATACAAAGGTTTGGGACAACACTCTAAACTATGCAGCAGTGTTTGGCAAACATGATATAGTTGCAGTAATCGGGCAATCAATAGAGAAGTTTGGAGCTAAAAGACTCAGCGCTGACGGAGAAGGATTCCCTGACGAAGAGATACTCATTAATATCGACAGTGGAGCAGATACATACGGAAGCAGTGATGAGTACGGTAGTGCACTGGCATCTTTCTTTGCCAGAGCAAACTATAAGTATATGAACAGGTATCTGGTTACAGCTACATTCAGGGCAGATGGTTCATCAAAATTCGGCCCTAATAACCGGTGGGGTTACTTCCCTTCCGGAGCAGTGGCCTGGATTATGTCAGAAGAGGAGTTTATGAAGCCGATCAATGACATTGTTCCGTATCTTAAGCTCAGATTCTCAATAGGAGAATCAGGATCACAGAACCTGGGATACTACGACTGGATGACCACTCTTACTGCAGCACCCTATTCAGAACAGGCTGGTATAACACCCTCAAATCTTGGAAATCCCTCTTTGCAATGGGAGAGCTCAACTCTTACAGACATAGGTATTGACTTTGGTCTGTTTAAAGAGAGAATCCGCGGTACCATAGGTTACTACAGCAAGTATGTTGATAACCTGATATATACCGGATCGGTACCTCCAAACTCTTCATTCCAGACCATCAATCAGAATATAGGATCCATCACAAACAAGGGATGGGAGTTTGAAATAAGAGGCGAAATTATCAAGAAAAAGGATATGGTGCTTGAACTTGGTTTTAATATTGCTACCAACAGCAGCATTGTCAACAGACTGGACGGAGTTCAGAAAGAGATTGTTATGCCTTATTACTATGAGTATGTAAAACTCGTTGAGGGTGGCAAAATCGGAGACTGGTTCGGGTACAAAACAGCCGGAAGACTTTTTGCTACATCTGAGGAAATCTTTGCTCTTAAACCAATAAATCCAACCACAGGAGCACAATTGACTTACCGGACATCCAAAGAGTTACCGGGTGACCCATATGTTTTGGACCAGGATGGTGACGGAAGAATTACAAAGACTGACCGTGTTGCAATCGGTAACTTTAACCCAAAATTCTACGGAGGTTTTAATCTGAACTTCACATGGAAGGACCTCTTTGCATCTGCCAATTTCTCTTACTCCTACGGTGCAAAAAGATTATGGGATTATGCATATTCTGCAGTAAACTCAGGTGCAGGAACCTATAACGCATACAATTATCTGTTGGATAACGGATATGTATTCACAAGAGACCCGATGTCTGCAATTCCCAGAATGGGACTCTCTTATGTTGGAGCAGTACTTACACAAGATTACATCTTTGATGCCTCCTATATCAAACTTACATCTTTGAATCTGAATTACAGATTGCCGAGAAAATGGTTTGATAAGAAATTCCTCTCCAACGTAGATATAACTTTCCAGGCAGCAAACCTATTTACAATCACCAAATATCCCGGTTTTGACCCTCAGGGGAACTTCGGAAGTACAGATATGACTGCTAGATATGTGGTTGGGACCAGAAGCTCACAGGAACTGATTGGTGTGGGTACAGGTGTTGACTACAGCACTTATCCCACTACAAGAACCTTCAGCCTGGGATTAAAATTAACCTTTAAATAGAAGCTGAAATATGAAAACAATATTTAAAATATCTACAATCATTCTTGTGATCACGGCTCTCACCTCCTGTGACAAGTTTCTGAGCCTGAATCCGCCTCACAAGATGGTACTGGACAATGCAGTAACAACCTACGATGGTGCAGTTTCGATACTAAACGGCATGTACGCCTCGACCACTAATATTACCGGGAGTTTATATGTCTCTTTGTCAGCACAGGCTGGTATAGCCAGGGCTAACAGCACCACGTACTATCCTATGTCATACAACTCTACCTATTCGGCTTTATCAGGTTTCTGGCAGGGATTGTTCGGGTCCATTAATGCTGCAAACGCTGCAATAATTGGAATTGGAGATCTCCCCGACAGCAAATTCCCCTCTTTGGAAAACAAGCAGACAATGTTGGGAGAGGCAAGGACATTCAGAGCATGGAACTATGCTCACCTACTTTGGTGCTTCTCACACTTCTGGGCAGACGACGAATACGGAGTTCTGTGGAGAGAAGAGCTGGCTGATTTTAACAATATATTTGCAGACAGGATATCAGTGAAAGAGAGTTACGAAAAAATAATTGCTGATCTGGACGCTGGTATCGCATCTCTTCCCGATTACACTACATCCAAGAGATTATCCAAGCAGATGGCCCAGGTGATTAAAGCCAAACTGCTTTTAAACAGAGGATGGACAGGAGATTACCAGGAAGCACTGGGAATTGTGAATGATGTTCTCTCTACCGCTCCCACTACTTTTAAAATGGATCCTGATATGCAGAATATGTTCAAGGATTCATGGGATTCCCAGGAGGTTCTCTTTGCAAGGTATATGGAAGACGGATCTGGCAGGGCATATTCAGAGGGAACTTATTCCCAGACAATTATCCAGGCCGGTGATCAATGGTCCACAGCAAATCAGGACAATCCTTCATCTCTTAAGTCCTTCTACCCTGAGTTTGACAACTGGATCAATGCAGACCCCAGATATGATGCAACAATGGGATGGGCCAGAGCGATAAGTTCAACAGGTATTCTCTATTTCTGCCCCACCAAGCTTGCACGTGAAGGTCGCCCCTCCACAGAGCACATGAACGACAAATTCGCAACTTATTATTTCCGCTTCCCCGAACTCTATCTTTTACAGGCAGAACTGAGGGCAAGGACAAATGCAAGCATAGCAAGCTGCATTGAACCTATCAATACAATGCGGTCAAAAAGGACGAACCCTGTTCTTCCTGCCCTTGCAGCACCTGCATCAAGAGAGGAGATGATGGAGCTTATCTTTAAGGAGTATTGCCTGGAACTCTATATGGAGAACGGAAGCGAGTGGTTTGCAGCTCTGAGGTTTCAGAAGAACAGTCAACCAATTCTTTACCTGTTGAAACCTGATGTTACACCTGTTGACCCCAATCTTTACTGCTGGCCGATACCCTCTACCGAGACCAGTACTAATAATTTTATCAAATCCAACCCGGGTTATGACAATTAAAAATTCAGAAAAATGAAGAGAATAATTTTTTTACTAATATTTGGATTGGTGCCATTTTTCTACGCTTGCAGCGATAAGAGCGAATTGTTGGTTCCGATTCCTGACGACATCACATTCAATGAGTTGCAGTTGTCACCCTATACTCATAATATTCCGGACAACGGTTTTACATCCAAAGGAGTGACATTCAACACAAAGAAGAACGGCAACGGCACCTATAGCGGATTTGCCTACTCCAATCAGAATAACCGCTCCTTTGTATGGAGTGACAGCCAGACTGCAAGAGATACAAATCTCTACAGCGTCTACACATCATACCGGAATATGACCGAAGTATTTGCAGTAGCCTGTGCAAACAGTGAGGCAGATACCTATTTCACTATTCAGCAGCCGACCATTGTTGAGCATATCCTGGTAGCCAATACGACATATAACTATTTGGCAATGACTTATGGGGTAAACTCAGGGACTTCTCCCATAGCCAACCCGAACATCCCATCTGCTC
Organism: Bacteroidales bacterium; assembly: GCA_023230265.1. Lineage (GTDB taxonomy): Bacteria > Bacteroidota > Bacteroidia > Bacteroidales > UBA932 > Bact-08. The sequence goes on from JALNXR010000145.1 coordinate 3,961, forward strand.
CAAAAGCAATATGGAACACCTTTGCTCCGGGAGTTACCAGAAAGCTCAATCTCACCGGTGACTATTACAAGATAGTTGCAAAAGGTTATAATGGCAATACTCAGACAGGCACTGTGGATATCTATCTCTGCTGCAGAAAGACCGCAGATCCTGCCAACCCCGATTTTGCCTTCCTGAGAACTGACTGGGTAAAAGCAGATCTTACCGCCCTGGGAGCAGTTACCAAGGTTACATTCAGCACAGAAAGTTCATACGAGGATGGGACCGGTAATGACCTTATACACTCCTGGTTCTGCATAGACGGTATCAGACTTAAAAAATAAATGCTATGAAACATATATCAGCTCTTACACTTTTAATAATCATCTGTGGACTGGGATATTCCCAGAACAGGAGTGTCAACCTGCTTAAAAATGAACCCTACGATAAGGTTGCCAAACTTGCAAAGAAGGAGAACAAACTGCTTTTTCTGGACTTTGGTTCACCAAGATGTTCTCCCTGCCTCTATATGAAAAACAACATATTTACCATTGACAGTGTTGCAGATTTTGTCAATGAGCATTTTATCAGTGTGGATTATACAGAGGGAGATGAGAAGAAGAGACTGAGCGGGATATATGGTGTTTACTCAGAACCGGTATTTCTGATTGTGGATCCCCTGGACGGTAAACTATTGCACAGAACCCAGGGGAAATCCACTGCCGGAGAGATGCTTGAGAGATTCAGGCAGGGAATGGACCGGGAGAATAATCTCGCCGCCCAGAACCGTGATTATGAAAACGGAAGAAGAGACCCTGCCTTTATTCTCTCATACATAAACACTCTTCACATTGCCGGACTCAGAGATCAAAAACAATCTGTACTTGAAAACATTTTTCCTGATGACTTCCCTCTTGATTCACTGACTAAGCCTACATACTGGGAACTCTACAGAAAGTTTGACGAATCGGCAGTCAGCAGACAGTCACTCTTTGTAATGGACAATCTTAAATTATTCTCTGACCTTTATGGAGAGAGAAATGTCCATTCCAAAATTGATATACTCTACGGAGGAATGTCCCGGGTTTATATTTTCGGAAAAGTTGCTCCGTTGGAGGATCCTATGTTCAAAACAATCCTTGAGTACGCACAGAAATCTGATCACCCAAAAGCTTCTGAATGGCTTACTTATCTTGTCCCTGCCCATTATAAATTTTCTGACTGGGTGAGGTTTGCAAAAGAGATAGAGAACGCAATGGCATTCAATATCCTTAAAGGTGATGCAAGATTTATGTACAAAAAGATGATGTCAGAACAGCTTGCATGGTATTGCAACGACATAAAAGCCCTGCCCTACTCTATAAAGTGGATAGATGAACTGTTAAGTATTACACCTGAGCAGGAGAAGAGAAAGTCTCTTATTGAAACAAGGGAGAGTGTTGTTGCAAAGATTGAAATAATCAGCAAACAGAGTTCCTCTGTAAACCAGACAGAGTAATCCAGACTGAAATACCCGGGCAGAATGAAACAAGGGGTGTTAAAGTGTAAAGAAAAATGTCGAACCTGTTCCGGGGTGTGATTTCACCCAGATATCGCCTCCCATCAGATTGAGATACTCTTTTACAATTGTAAGGCCGAGACCGGTGCCCTCGTGGTAACCGGTCTTGCTGTGTTCTGTCTGGTAGAAACGCTTGAAAACGTAGTCAATTTCATCCGGTGCAATACCCCTGCCGGTATCCCTTACGAAATAGATAATCCCTGGATCTCTGTTATCGCAATTT
>JALNXR010000071.1 GCA_023230265.1 Bacteroidales bacterium
CTTCGCGCTTTGAAAACCGAGCCAGTCGGCGAGATCACGAATGATTCCACTTTTGCTTCATATGGTTCAATCAGCAAGAGCGGTGTTCGCAGAATGTTTCTTCTCGCCCAGCTTGATGCATATTCGTCATACGACATCATCGCTTCTTCTTATAATGATGCTCGCTCAGAATGGAGCGTCGGGGAAATAACCTATTCCGACATTTATAAAGCTTTTCCTTTTGATAACGCCACCGTTATCGTCGAAGCGACAGGAGCTCAGCTGCGCAACTGGAGCACGGCCACAGAGTACGCGGAAGGATATTCGAAATACACATTAAGCAATACGACGACATATCGAATCGTGACATCGACATACATTATTAATAATAATGAAACCTACAACTACACGAGCATTTATCACACCGACGAAGAAATTTTCCAACGCCACGTCCTATATCAAGAATTTCTAAAAACCACCGAACCCAATCCTTGGGGCTAGTGTTATAAAACCATAATTTCTTGTTCATTTAATTGATTTGTGCCACGATAATTGGCAAGAGGTTTTGATATGGTTAAACGCATCTTTGGTATTATTTTCGCCCTTGTCGGTCTCGCCGCCATGATCGTCGCCGTAATATTTGGCATTCAAGCCGTTCAAGATTTATCGGCCTATCTTGCCGGCGGTATCGATCCCTTAGCTCCAATCGCATTTGTGATTTTTATCGTCATGGTCGCAGTATGGGCCGCTCTTTTCATCATCGGCGTCGTCATTTTTATACCGAGCCTCATCGTTGCGATCAAGGGTCCGAAAAAGAAAAAGACAACCGCAGCATAGAGTTCGCGGTTTTGCTAATTGAACCCATTCGGATATAATTGAAGTAATGACTGACACAAACGAGAATAATCTCAAAGAAAAGACAGCTGACAGAGATCATAAAAAAGATTTAAATAACAAGAAAAAGTGGCGGTGGATTTCTTATCTGCCAGCCCTTTTTATTGCTTTGATAACGATCGGCTTACTCCTTTTGATCATTCTCGGAACGATTTTTGGCGGAGGCGCGAATCAAGACAATCAGGTGCGGACCCTCCACAGCATTGATTTCACCGGAGAAATCGCCGCTTTTGATGAAAATTATGCTTATGTCGCGACCGCTGATGAAGAACCTGCCTTTATTTTCGAACAAGGTTTTCGCTGGGATAGCCTAAAATCAGAAGTACACATTAACATCCCATCCTATGAAGAGACCTTAAGTGTCGATATCGATTTTGGATTGTTCAATCTTAAAACATATGTCGACTCGGAATCCAATGATGAGAATTATGTATTTAAAGCCTATGATTCCGTGAATATTCTTCTGGAATCCAAGACGCTAGAGAATGTTCAAAACGACAGCCAAGGCAAAGTAGTATTTGAACGCGAAAAGATCAATTATATTTCGATTATCTTCAACGAGCCGATCACGACAATCGGTGAAGAGACGACAAGCGGATACTTATACTTAAAAAGTATATCCGTACACGAAATTACAAATTATTCAAAGTAGATAGAAAAATATAGTTTTTGAAATGGCGAATACTCGCTGATGTAATATATGGTATCGCCGGTATCGGGATCGGTTGTTTCACCGATATTGGGATTGTCGACATAGGAGGACACGCCTTCATTTCCGACGATCATGAGGTAGAGGTTATTAAACCAAGTCGCTAAATCGTCGAGTAAATTATATTGTTTCCAGTAGTTACGAGAATACTGGTAATCGCCTTTGATCTCAGGACGTAGCGAATTCGATAATTCAGCGTATTTATCGTCATCTCCAACATAGTTGGCCAATGAGATGAGGCTATAAAAAGTCGTGAAGTAGCCCGAATAGCGAAGATAAGGGTTTTCACTGTTTAGGAGCACACAAGCGGCAACCAAATTTGCATCTTGTTCGCGCATCGCTCCTTTGGCGTGGGCAATTTCGTGCGCCATCGTCGAGACGAGTTGCGAGTCAGGTGTGAGATAGTTGATATTTGGCTCCGTCGTCGGAGCAAATGAAATACCTGTAATGTTAAATTCGCGAAACAGGAAAGAGAGAAACATCGGTTTGACATTTGGCGTGAAGTCCGTGAAGTAATCGGATTCAAGGCGATCAAATTCAATCTTTAGCAGAACGCTTAATTCGCGAATTGTGTAAGGCTTTATTACGCTGCCGCTCTCATCAAAGTCAAGTTCGTCCGCGCAGGAGTTGAAGTCGTTTAGAAAGTGTTCAATGATAGGGACATAATCAGTATTTTCAACATCTTCTTGATACTGCGGTATGTCAACTGGATAACGGCCATAAGCGACACCGGCCGTTGAAAAATAATAAGCAAATGTCGAAGCGACCACAAGGATCAAAACAAGTGCTTTATTAAGTCCTGGCAAACCTCTTTTTTTGCTTAAATCGATAATTATCAAAACGATGAGCGCCACTATCGTGATGCCAAAAAGGATAAAGAAAACCTCGGCAATAGAAAACGGAATGAGGCTGATAAGAGGACCCATAGCCGATTGGATAAATCGATAGTAGGTTCTCGTCCAAAATTCTGCAGAAGGGGGAAACAGGCGAATAATAATCAGCACAATAAACGCCAAAATAATAGCGATTAGAGCATAAATCTTTGCAAAAATGGCTTTTTTAAGCTGATCTTTTTCTATCATGTGCTTATTATATAATGACGTCGGTATATTATCTATTTTCTCTTATTCCCATCGCTTTTTGCCGATTTTTCTTTTCTGGACATCAAATCGCGAACGGTGTCTTCAATCGTGTTATAGAAGGGCCGGACTTGAAATCCCAACTCGCGGACAGCTAAAGCGTTTGAAAAGTTCGAATTAGACACCAAGGTATCCATTGAGTAAGCGGTAAAAATAGGCGGTTGCCTTTTGATTTTCGACCACAGAGCGGCGAGAGGCGCAAACATTTTGACAAACCAGATTGGGAGAACGCTGCGGATTTTTCTTCGCCGCGATACGCGGCTGGCAATCTCGATAATCTCATAGACCGAGTGATATTGTCCGGATAAAAGGTAGCATCTTCCTTCGATGCCGCGGTCAACAGCTTTAATTATTCCGTCTGCGACATCGCGGACATCGACGATGTTATAGCCTCCTTTAACGACCGAAGTCAAAGAGCCGTCAAGATAATTATTTAAGACCGCTGTAAAGTGTCCGTTCATCTCATCGTTGGGGCCAATGATTCCCGAAGGATGGACGATGATCCCCCTGAGACCTTTTTTGACGGCATCTAAAACATATTGGCTCGCTTCGGCCTTTGTCTTTGCGTAAAAACCATTGACTTCGTCGGGATCAAAATAGTTCTGTTCGGTAATCACTTTTTTCTTTGATAATTCCTTAAGAGCGTGGACGCTAGAGACATAGATGAATTTCTCAACATTGCGTTTTTTTGCAATGTCGGTGATGTTTTTCGTACCGGTGACATTTACATCATAGACGAACTGATTAAATGAGCTTTCGACTGTGATGATTCCCGCGCAGTGAATGACTATTTGCGTCGCCTCTTCAGATTTAAAAGATAAGAATTTTTCGACATCCTCGTATTTGCGGATATCTCCTTCCACAAAATACATTTCGCCTTGTTTTTGATTAATAAAATCACGTTTTTTATCGTGAGGTAAAATAAATGCGACAATTGTTTTCTTGAGCCCCAGCAAAAGGTTGACGATCGTGCGACCGAGGTGCCCGGTCGCGCCGGTGATATAGTAAATAGTATTTTTCATAATCGCGCCTCCTTCTTTATTATGAAATAAAAAAGAAATAATGTGCAACTAATCGAAGTCACACGCCAAGAAAAATTAGTATTGTTGTTAACTAACAACAGTCGAGTGTGTTAATATATTGGTATGATTAAAAAAGCGATTTATCCTGGTTCTTTTGACCCCGTATCTAACGGCCACATCGATATTATCGAGCGCATCTCGCGACTTTTTGAACGCGTGTTCGTGGTTGTGGCCGTCAATCCCAATAAGCACTACATATTTAGCGCCGATGAACGCGTAGAGATGCTTCAAAAAGCGACGCGTCACCTCGTAAATGTAAGCGTTGAAAAAAGCGATCAGATCCTCGTCGACTATGTTCGTCAAAAAGGCGAAGGCGTCATTATTCGTGGCGTGCGCAACGTCAACGACTATCAAAACGAAATTACTATGTACCAATTCAATCATACGAGCGATCCAAATATCGAGACGCTGATCATGTTCCCTTCCAGCCACAATCTCTTCATCTCAGCTTCCTACATAAAAGAATTAGCTCTTTTTAATGCCGATATTTCGCCATATGTCCCTAAGGGACTTGCCGATTTCATCTCTCAAAAAATACGCGAAAGAAAATAAGGACGAACTCGAGTCAGCTTTTTAGATTTCTTCAGCATTTTTACTAATTCGACTTATAAATAGGAAAAGGGGGTATTGATATGTTCATCTTTCGACCATCGCTAAAAATCTTTAAACGCACCCTCGACTTGTACGAATATAAACGGATACGCAAGACTAAACCTTTTGCTGAGATTAGCGGATGGAAAGACATTCCTTATATCGCCGATAATAATGTCGAGCACCTCCTTGATATTTATCATCCTGTCGGCCTGCGAAACAATCACCTCATCTTCGATATTCACGGCGGTTCTTACGCCTTTGGCTTCAAAGGCCTGAATTACATCTTTAATTCATATTTCGTCGCCAAAGGCTTCTCTGTTGTCGCAATCAATTACACCCTCGTCAAAAAAGGTACGAGCATCTACGAGCAAGTTCTCGACATTTTCGCGGCTCTTAATTTTCTTGAAGCGAACAAGGAAAAATACGACTTGCCCTTAGATAACTTTATCCTCTTGGGCGATTCGGCGGGTGGTCATCTAGCTCTCTTGACTGATTTGATATTTAAATCAAAAGAAGCGCAGGATTACTACGGCATCAAACGCCTTCCCGACATTAAAATCAAATGTGTTGCCACTAATTGTGGAGTCTATGATTTTGAGGAAGTCGTCGAATATGCCAAGCGCGTTATTCACAAGTCGGCTATGCCGTATTTATTCTCAAATAGATACCTCGAAAGAGACTTTTTGAAAATGAACAATCCGGCTTATTACATAAGAAAAGTTAAACCTGATCCCGTTTTTGTCTCTTCTTGCCATTACGACTTTCTTAAGAAGCACAGCTTTATGCTTCGCGATGAGCTTCTGAGGCAGGCGTTGACCCACCATTATGAATTTGAACCTTCTCTCGATATCAAAATCGGCCATGTTTACAATCTCGTCTTGCCGGATAGCAAACAAGGCAAGCGCACCAACGATGCGATGGCCGAATTCTTCCTTCGCGATTTCTCGAAATAATTACGTTTTATAATTTTCATTGAAAATTACTTTTGGTTGCGCGCATAGCGAAGATAATATAAGATTTATGTGCTATGAAATTAAACCAAAACCAAACGCCGTTTCTCGATGCCTTAGTCAAATACGTCAATGAAAATATATCCCCTTTTGATGTTCCCGGACACCATATGGGCAATGTCGAAAATCGCTTAAAAGATTTTTTAGGCACGAAAACTTTTCGTAGCGACGTCAATGCCCCTATCGGTCTCGATTCCCTTCAACATCCGACTGGGGTCATCGCTCAAGCCCAAGAGTTGATGGCTGATTTTACAGGCGCTGACCACAGTTACTTTTTAGTTAATGGCACGACCAGCGGCATCATCGCGATGATTATGTCGGTTTGCAAAGCCGACGACAAAATTATCTTACCGCGCAATGTCCACAAATCGATTATCAGCGCTTTGGTGTTATCGGGTTCGATTCCGATTTATGTAATGCCAAAAATTGATCGGCAATTAGAAATCGCCAACCAGCCGAGTCTCGAGGACTACAAGCGAGCGATTCTCCGCTATCCGAGCGCCAAGGCCATATTGGTAATCAACCCCACTTATTTTGGTGCGGTGAGCGATCTTCGCGAAATAACCGCTTTTGCCCACGCCCACAACGTGACTGTCTTAGTTGACGAAGCTCACGGGGCGCATTATTACTTTAGTAAAAACGGACCACTCTCGGCGATGGCCTGCGGTGCCGATCTCGCCAGCGTCTCCTTTCACAAAACGGGCGGATCCTTGACTCAATCAAGCGTTCTTCTTTTAAAAGGCGATCGCGTTTCGCCCAGCGAAGTTCAAAAATCATTGAGTATCATCAACACGACATCGCCATCGAATATTCTAATCGCCAGCATCGATGCCGCTCGCCACTTCGCCGCGACCAAAGGCCAAGAAGCGATGGATCAAGTTCTTGAATTAGCGCAACATGCCCGCGAGCAAATTTCGAAAATTAAAGGATTTATTCCTCGCGGCCGTGAGCACTTTTTACAAAAAGGCTGTTTTGATTATGACGAGACCAAGTTGGTAATTGAACTTGATCATCTCGATTTGAGCGGCTTTGACCTCTACTATCTCCTTAAGGAGAAGTATCAGATTCAAGTCGAATTGGCCGAGACATATGTCGTTCTTGGAATTTTGGCCATCGGCACCAAAAAAGAACACCTCAAGCATTTATTCTCCGCTCTAAAAGATATTAGTCGCGAGCATTATAATCGCAAAATTACTTATCCTCGCCACTCTTTTAGCGTCGGGTTCCCCTATCTTCTCGTTCGCCCTCGCTCGGCGTTTTACGCACCGAGCAAGCGAATCCCAATTATTGATGCCGCCAACGAAATATCAAAGGAATCAATCATGATTTATCCACCCGGAATCCCCTTAATTATTCCCGGTGAGATTTTTACCAACGACCTGATTGAGAGAATCAAAACATATAAGCAGACAGGAATCACGATGATCAGCGATTATAGCGACGGCACCGTAAATGTGATTGATAAAGAGCATTGGAATCGCTTCTCTTCTTATCAGAAAGCATATCAAGACTATTCCACAAAACGCATCACGACACCACATAACGACGGCTATTCCATGCCTTTTGAGGGCGATGCCCATCAGGCGACATTCGTCCTTCTTCCTTTCCGCAAAGATACATGGCGCGAGGGAGCCAAACCTGCTCGCGAAGCATATAAAGATGTGATTCGCGCTATCGCTCATTTCGAGCCGGTCATCGTCGGTATTCATCCAACTATTTACGATGTCGCTGCGGGTGAATTTTCGAATATTGACAATGTGAATATCATCAAAATTAAATACAACGATGCCTGGGCTCGCGACAACGCGCCAATCTTTGTCAAGAAAGGCGCGAAAGTTCGCTCCGTTGATTTCCGTTTTAATGCCTGGAGCGGCGATGAAGGCGGACTATATTCCAATTACTTCGACGACGATCGGCTCGCTAGCGTCTTGTCAAAGAAGCTGAACATCAGCAGTTATTATATCGAGGATTTTGTTCTGGAGGGCGGAAGCATCCATGTCGATGGTCAAGGCACATGTCTTGTCACGGAAGCATGCCTTCTTTCCAAAGGCAGGAATCCCCACCTTAGCAAACAAGAAATTGAAGAGACGCTAAAAACCAATCTCGGCATCGGCAAAGTCATATGGCTTAAAAATGGCATTTATCAAGATGAGACGAGCGAACACGTCGATAACATGGCTTGTTTTGTCCGCCCGGGCGTGATTGCGCTAGCGTGGACCACGGATTGCGGCGACCCCCAATACAAGTATTCGCAAGATGCATATCGAGTTCTCAAGAATGAAACGGATGCCAATGGAAATCCTTTCACCATCGTCAAAGTTCGCTTGCCCAAACCAATGTACATGAGCAAGGACGAAGCAAAAGGTATTCGCGGTTCTCGATCAAACGCCAAAAAGCGCGAGCCAAACATGCGCTTGGCAGCATCTTACATCAATTACTATCAAGGCAAAGATTTTGTCATCCTTCCCGCCTTTGGCGTCAAGGAAGACAAGGCGGCTTACGACCAATTCGTGGAGCTTTATCCTGACAAAAAAGTTGTGCAAGTCAATTCTCGCGAGATACTTCTCGGGGGCGGTAACATCCACTGCATAACAATGCAAATACCTGAAGCGAAAAAAGGAGAATGACGAATATGAAAGTTGCCATAACCCAGTTTAAAATGTCGTGGAATATTGAAGAAAACCTCTCAAAAGCTGAACAAATGGTTCGAAAAGCAGCACAAAAAGGCGCGCAAATAATTCTTCTTCCTGAACTTTTCAAAACTCCGTATTTTTGCCAAAAGGAAAATTATGACTACTTCGACTTAGCGGAAGAAAGCGAATCCTCACCGACGATTTCGCGCTTTCAGAAATTGGCCGCAGAACTGAATGTCGTCTTGCCAATATCCTTTTTTGAAAAATCCGGCAATGTCCATTTTAACTCTTTAGTCATGATTGATTCCGACGGCAAGAATCTAGGCTTATATCGCAAGTCGCACATTCCGACTGGAGAATGTTATGAGGAAAAATTTTATTTTTCGCCAGGCGACACCGGCTTCAAAGTATTTAAAACAAAATGCGGGCGAATCGGAGTCGGCATTTGCTGGGACCAATGGTTTCCGGAAGTGGCGCGAAGCCTCGCCTTGCTCGGAGCCCAACTTATCGTCTATCCAACCGCAATCGGAAGCGAGCCGGTTCTCCCTAAAGATTCCAAAGATCACTGGCAGAATACTATGCGTGGGCATGCAGCGGCCAATATCATTCCGGTCTTAGCTTCAAACCGCATCGGAACCGAATCCGATAAGGACTCGGCCATGACCTTTTTTGGTAGTAGTTTTATCGCCGATGAAGATGGCAATATCGCCGTCGAGTTGTCGCGCGATGAAGAAAATATTGCCATTGCCGAATTCGATTTGAAGAGCATTGACAAAAAGCGTATCTCTTGGGGCGTCTTTCGCGATCGCCGCCCTGA
>JALNXR010000073.1 GCA_023230265.1 Bacteroidales bacterium
TTTTTATCCACCAATGATTTTATAATTCTGTAGAAATTATCAATATCGGACAAATGCAGACCGGTTGTGGGTTCGTCCATAACATATATATTGCTTACTTTGTGCAGTTCAGATGCGATTTTTAACCTTTGTGATTCGCCTCCCGATAAAGTGCTTGTCGACTGACCCAGTTTTAAATATCCCAGCCCCACATCCTCCAGGGTTTTCAACATCTTCAACAGTTTTTTCTCCTCAAAGAAATCCAGGGCTTGCAGTACGGTCATATCCAATACTTCCGCTATATTTTTCTCTTTATATTTCAATTCCAGTATTTCGGAATGATACCGTTTCCCCTCGCATTCATCGCAAATAGTTTTTACAGAATCGAGAAAGAACATCTCAAATGACAGTGTTCCCTGACCATTGCATTTAGGGCAGGCTCCCTTAGAGTTAAAACTAAACAGTGAAGCATCGGAACCGGTGTGTTTTGCAAATTCTTTCCGGATAAGATCGAATGCCCCGATATAAGTCATGGAATTCGCTCTCGATGACCGGCCTATCGACGATTGATCAATAACAACAGCTTCCGGATGTTGTCTGGCAAAACATTCGTAAATCAGGCTGCTTTTACCGCTTCCTGCAACTCCTGTAATACAGGTTAATAATCCTTTGGGAATTTTTACCGTTACATTTTTTAAGTTATTGACACTGGCATTGCTGATAGTATAAAAGTCTTGCGCCTGTTTTCTGGTATATTGAGGTTTTGATACATTAAAAAGATATTTGCTTGTAATACTTTGAGCGTTTTTGAAATCCCGGAATCCGCCATTATAAACCACCTCACCACCCAATGCTCCTGCTTTGGGCCCCATATCAACTATCCATTCTGCCGCTTTGATTATATCGGGGTCATGCTCAACCACAAAGACGCTGTTTCCCATATTTTTTAGTTGGTTGAGTATGGCGAGCAGTTTTTGTGTATCGCGGGGGTGCAGACCTATTGTAGGTTCATCAAGCACATACAACAAATCCACAAGGTTACAATCCAACTGCCGGGCCATTTTAACTCTCTGGGACTCTCCGCCCGAAAGCGTTGACACAGGTCTGTCCAGTGATAAATAGCCAACGCCTATCTCTATTAACTGTTCTAACACTAAACGGGCTTTTCGCAAGACAGGGGTAGCCAAATCATCGTTAATATTTTTAAGGAATTCCAATACATCTGTGAGTTCCATCTGGCACAGTTGCCCGATTGAAACGTTATTGATTTTCACGGACTCAGCCCTTGCATTTATTCTTGTCCCATTACATTTATCGCAAACTGAATAAATGAAATAGCGTGAATATGAATTTTTATCATCTTCGTCCATTTCGTTTTCAGCCCTTCCGGATACTGCTTTTTCGAGTTTCCTGGCAATGCCTTCAAAATTCCGGTTGTATGCCAGCTTTTGTTTAGCATCTTTTATAGGAAAAGGTTCTGAGTACAACAGTTTATGTAACTCATCACCGTTAAAATCTTTTAGCTTCTTATGATTATCAAATATTTCAGCCGCAATAAGTTCTTTCCACAATAATCCTCCCGGTTTATAATGCGGATGGGTAATTGCCCCGTCAATCAGAGATTTTTCTTTATCCAGAAAAAGATTTAAATCAATTTTAATTTGTTTCCCAAGACCTTTGCAATGTGGACACATACCTTCCGGATGATTGAATGAGAAATAAAATGACGGTCCGATAAAAGGTTTTGCAACCCGCGAATAAAGCAGCCTGAGATATGTGTTGATTTCAGTTGCAGTTCCCACGGTACTGCGCAGGTTATTGCCCATTCTTTTCTGGTCAATGACCATCGCTGTCGAAAGATTGAATATGTCATCCACATCAGGCCGGGAGAGCTTGGGCATACGGGTACGGGCGAAGGTTGAGAATGTTTCTATCAGTTGTCGTTGTGCCTCTGTGTATATGGTGTCGAATAGCAAAGACGATTTACCTGAACCTGAAACTCCTGTAAATACAACTAATTTATTCTTTGGAATCTTTACCGAGATGTTTTTTAAATTGTTTGTATGTGCATTTTGAATTATTATTTGGTTCTTTTCCATAGTTATCAGAATTTGATACTTTTCAATATCTCTCTGCCAAAATCCATACAATCACTGCGTTTTAAATTGTCATACTCCTCCATATTGGGAAATGATTGCATTTGTTTCCGAGTTTCAGGTTCCATAAGTCCCCAAGTAATGCGACCTAAAAAAACTTTTGATGGCACATTAGTCACACCTGTTAATTTTGCCAGATGATTATCAAAAAATATAGTGTATTGTTCTGATGTAATGGGTTGTCTCATATTACCGCATACCGCAAATAAGCCTTTTACTTTTCCTTTGAGAGTTTCTTTGTGTTTTGTCAAATATACCTGGAGTTCTTTAGATGTTTCCCCACTCCTTATTGATCCTCCCACAATAATGTATTTATATTTTGACAAATCAGGATTTTCGCGTACATCAAATACATTTGCTATTCCATCCATTCCTTCAGAAATCCAAATACTTGCATCTCTTGATGTTCCACACCATGTACTATATAAAATAGCCCATTCTGAATCACTGGTTGTCGGGAAAAAATCAAGCGGCCATACAGGTTTAGAAATAAAAAACATTCCGATTGCGGCAAGACTGGTTTTTAAAAAATCTCTTTTTTCCATAATTTCAAAATTTATCGTTGCATTTATTGCATCAATTAATCGGTTTACTTGTTGTATAGTGGTTCGTAATACTTACCAATTCTTTTCCAGGTAAGCGGTTGTGCATTTTATGACCGGGTGTTGGCAACCGTAGTTTTTGATTACTAATCTTCCTTTAATTCCTCTAAAATGTAATAGATCTTCTGCGATTCTTCCGGATCAATATTCAGCCATGCAAGTGCCGCATTAATAGTGCTGAAAATCTCAATATTAACTAATGCTTCTGAAGGTTTTTTAAGATTCATCAATGTGGGAGCTACGACCTGAGAAGGTGAATTAGTCAGAACAGCAGTTTTCCTTTGTTTGATAAAATTCTCACTTAGTGGGAGATAATCATTCATATCTTCATTAATGAAATCCGTTATAATATTAATATCCCTGTCATCAGCTAAAACATTATATGAACTATTCCATTCCGGTTCAAGGAGTTCAGTATTTTTAAAATCTAAAATTTCTTTTAAATTGAATTCGCCAGACCAGTTTTCTATAATCAATTGATTCTCAGGAAGAATCTTAAATCTGAATCTTTTATGGCTTTTCATGAAATCTAAAGTTTGATTATTTAAAATTAATCCAAATAATTCAGATAAAAAATACTAAATTGATTTTTAGCAATTGTTAGCTGTTCGGCACTAATTTTTTGTGATTAATCATCAATTATGTCTGTATTCCCTTGTCCAATGAGTTGGTCAACCACAAATTTTATCAGCTTGGAAATCATTTCTTCCTGGCCGGGTTTGTATTTTTCTATTTTTATGGTTCTCATTATAAAATAATTGAGATATGCAAAACTCTTTTTACTTGAAAACCTTATTGGCTAAACTGCGTGCTGTTCGTTCTTAATTATCAGTTAATTTTTTTCTATAATTTTATACTTTTATTTTTTTGGCGCTTGACAATGCAAAAGTAACTGAAATAAAAGATGTTATGGCAAATAATAGTAATCCAATCAAGAAAAAACTTGCAGATGAAGTTCCTCCCAGCAAGTACCTGTTCCCTTCAAGAATATATGTTACCGGATTTCCCCATGAAACAGCCAGCAGCCAATCAGCAGATATCAATTCCCTGGGTAAAAACGTGGTGCTCAAAAAGAGCAATGGAAAGACCGCATTGGTTACTATTGCTGCACTTTGATGCTGACCGGTACGTAACATAATACCTGCTGAAAAACCACATAAAGTAAGTGACCATAAAAACGAAAGTAGCAGTATTCCGAGAACGGAAATAAAACCAAATTGAAAACTTACTCCAAATATTGCCCCGATAACAATTAAAAGTATGGTAAAAACCATTGAAGAAATGGTATCGGCAAGCATGGGTGCAACCACTAAAATCCATCTGGGTACAGGACTTAAAAAAAGTCTTTTAAAATAACCCGATTGCATATCGGCATTGAGTGTTTGCCCTGCACCTGCCGAAGACCCCATCGCCAATGAAATAATTGTTATTGGGAAAACAAATGATAAGTAGCCTCCTGTCCCAAACGCTTCCATTGAGCCGATCCCACCAATTCCGGCATTATATACTAACAAGAAAAACAAACTCATGCCAAAACCCATTATTGGTGCTGAAGGATTCTTTACTAACTTGATTATACCTCTTTCAATCAGTAATATATTTGCTGTATTCATAATATAGTCCCCTTTTTAGTTATTTGTAAGTTCTTGATCAGATAATGCTTTGACAAATTGCAGATAGCTGTCATCGAGCGACAATTCGCCTATTGGATTTACCATTTTCTTAAAATTGGCAATGGTTCCGGAGTACTGAATTTTACCATCGACTATGAGTGCCATTTCAAAAGCATGTTTATCTGCTTCATCGAGGTATTGCGTTGTAAGAAAAACAGTTACTTTTTCTTTACAATTCAGTTGAGTAATTACTTCCCAAAAGTTAGCTCGTGCTACCGGATCCATACCCACCGTGGGTTCATCAAGAAAAAGAATTTGAGGACGGTGAACAAGAGCCAGGGCACAATGAAGCCTGCGTTTATTCCCACCGGATAAAACACCTGCTTTCTTATTCCTTTCTTTTTCCAGTTCAAATAATTGAATTAATTCATTGGTGCGTTTGACTGCTGCTGGTTTTGTTAAACCAAATAACCTGCCTTGAAAAATAAGTAAATTTTCTACTTTTTCAGTCGGATCAATCTCATTGTCCTGTGATGCAACACCAATAATTTTCTGAATTTTTGACTGATTAATTTCAGGATTGATTCCCGCAATACAAAAATCTCCCGAATCCTTGTTAATCAGGGTAGTCATTACTTTAACCAAAGTCGACTTTCCGGCGCCATTTGGACCAAGTAACGTAAAAAATTGTCCCTTCTGTATTTCGAGACTTATCCCTTTAAGTGCTTCTATGCCATTGGGGTATTTTTTGAAAAGTTCGTGAACCAGAATTTCTGCTGTCATAATAAACTCCTTTTAAATTATTCAGCAAAAATAGGTTCAAGGCACAGGGGGAAAATTGTAAAAAACAGACAAAGTGTAGTTTTAATCCGAACAGCTTTCCGAATTTATATTAAAATCAGGGTATTTTGCAGAAAATTCTTTTGGCGTGTAACCTGTGTATGATTTAAAATCATGAATAAAGTGTGATTGGTCAAAATATCCATTATTATATGCGTGTTCGGTCAAACTAAGTTCTTTAACATTACTAAAGTCGTGCAGCACTTCCTGAAAACGTATCAGTTTAATAATCTGTTTGGTGGTTTTACCAAGATACTTCGCGAACTTTCGTTCTAATGTCTTTGGTGAAGAATAAAGACAATCAGACAAATATTTTGCGTTTGTTTGTCCCTTGCATTTTTTAACTATTTGAATACCCTTTTGAATTAGCATGCTTTCATGTAAAGGGATTGGAGAATAACGCCCGATAAGAAAATTCTCAATAACAGTTATTTTTTCTCTTACTGTTTCTTTTAAATATAACAATTCTTCGATCTGTCTTATTTCATGGTAAAATATATCTGTCAAATCCACACTTAAGTTTTCAATTTCTGAAAGGGGGAAATTGAAAAAATGGCAAGCACCCGTTGGATGAAAACTAACAAATACTACCCCTGTTTCTCCAGCGGTTGAAACATCGGAATAATTATCACTCAAACCACTAATAATCGACCTTGGTTGTTTAACAACAGAATCTCCCGAATGACATACAACAAAGGGATTTTTATAATGAAACATGATTTGAATATTTTCAGTTGGTATAACCCTCTCCATGACATCTGCGTCATAAGTATCTGATTCCATAAAGCAGTAATTTTTAATGTAGTTTCTAAGGAATCCGGAAGGTTGTACTAATAGATATTTCATGCTATTTCTTTGTTACAAAGATAATTACTTATGTCTAAATGCGTGTCATGGAAATTGCATTCTTTGTAAGCCAATCTAATGCATTTATTATTTTAATTCCGTTATATGTACCTGTTTCGTAGTCCATTGTAATTAAAATTTTTTCGTGATGGTCTGAAATACTGTCAAATGGCGCCAACTCACGTTCTAATAGGAATTATATGATCAGTTTATACCTGTTTTAGGGTCAGTAGTTCATTTCTTAATTGTTATTTCCATAGGCAAATATTTTATCCCGTTTTCCTCACACATAATGTCCGTCTCAACAAATCCCATTTTCTTATAAATTGGGATCGAATAAGGTGAAGCATGTACATAAAACTTTTTAAGATCAGGTTCTCTTTTAATGATTTCTTTTAGTGATTCGTTAAAAAGACCTTTAGCAATTCCTTGTCCCTGATATATTTTATCTACAAAAAGCAACGAAATGAATTTATTATCTCTAATCTCAATCATTCCAACCAATATTGAATCTTTAAAGGCGATCCAAATATTTGTCTGGATAATTTGTCTTTCAGCAATTTTAGCAGGTTGTATCCAATCATTAAAGAACTTATTTCCTTCATCGCAATAATCCATCGAAATATACTCATCATATACCCTTTTTATCAGTTTAGAAATCATTTCTTCCTGGCCGGGTTTGTATTTTTCTATTTTTATGGTTCTCATTATAAAATAATTGAGATATGCAAAACTCTTTTTACTTGAAACCCTTATTGGCTCATTGCGTGTAGGCCGATGGTTATATTCTATTCTTTCAATTTCTTTTTAACAAAATCTACTATTTCGGCCATGGCTTCTGTAGCTTCCCTGAACATAGGGGCTAATAACGGGTAACAATGTAACATTCCTTTACCGGCTCTGAATTGGATATCAACACCTGCTTCTTTTGATTTTAAATAAAATTTTTCTCCATCCTCAAACAACTCATCGTCTTCTCCGGCATTAATAAAAATCGATGGAAGCCCGTTTAAATCTCCATACAATGGTGAAATTAGCGGATTATCTGCTTTATTATCTCCGACATAGTAATTACTAAAAACAGTCCATGAGTTTAATGGTGCAGGTGATAATTTGTTTTTTGTCTTATACGATTCGCTTGAACATATTAAATCAGTCCAGGGGGAAATAGCAACTCCGGCAATTGGCATTGGAATGTTTCTCTCCTTTAATGCCAAAAGAGTTGCCAAACATAAGCCTCCTCCTGCTGATTCACCTGCAATTAATATGTTTTCCGGCTTAAATCCAGAAGAAAGAAGCCATTTGTATATTTTCACAGAATCATCCAGGGCTGCAGGAAAAGGATGTTCAGGTGCAAGCCTGTATTCAAAAATCAGGTTTTGAACTCCGGTATTCCTTGCAAATTTTGAGATTAATCCCCGATGGTCACTACATGAGCCTGATACATACCCACCGCCATGAACATACAAAATAACTTTATTGGTATTTGAATCTTTGGGTATTAACCATTCAGATTTAATTCCTTCTATGAATTGCTCGCTAATAGTAATGTCCCGGGGAATCCTGGAGTATTTACCTGCTCCTTTCTCACAACGTTCTCTAAAACCAATTATAGAAGTATCAGAATCGAAAACTTCTTTTTTCAATTTTCCTCGAAATAAATGTCTATTCCTCATTAAGAAATTGAGCATCTTACTTTTAAAACTTGTCATTTCCCTACTTTATTAAATGCAGTGTGGTCCTTAATATTGAATTGCTTCTAAGGGAATAATTTTCATCAGACAAATGTCATCACCCATTTTCACGCTCTTCAAAAGCTCAACATCTACTTTGCAACCAAATGCTTTTTCAAAAATAACTTTACTGTAACCTGTCGTACATTGGCACCAGGTATTTGTTTCTAATTTATCAACATCGGCAAGCATCGGACACGGACAATAAGGAAACTGCAAATACAGTTCACCATTGCTAAAAGATAGTCCGGCGGCCTTTGCTTTGTCGTGGCTGGCAAATTCTTCTAAACTGGAAGATAAATCAACTAATTCTTTTAGTAAAGCTAATTTTTCGTCCATGCCATAACCACATTGACAATTCATCCTTATTTTTTTTATTGTTGATTTGTCAAAATTATCCTCCAACCTTTTCATCGTGTTTTTTACCCAGGTTGGATTATTTTCTTTATCCCCATTTACAATTTTCAGAGCAATCTCTTTGCCGCTCTCAGCTTTTACTGCATTGTATATGACTTGCTCCTGAATTTTTCTAATATCAAACATTGTAATTATATTTTTGTTAAACAAACTTGATTAAAAACAATTCTCCTCTTGGCTTTAAAGGAAAATTGTTTGATTTCAAATTATTGCGCATTATGTTCTCTTTTTGGCTATTACATATCCAAAACTCACCCATCTGCCATTATCAACTTTTAATGTCATGGGATCTCCCTCCGGGTTAATTATGCAGAAAGGATCATATTTTACATATTCATCCCACCATAACTTTGCATCGGGTGCATAATCTGCTTCGACTATTTCAAATCCTGCTTTTATAACAAATTCTTTAGTTTTTGATATACTGCTAAAGCAATCATTCCATGGGTCTTCTGGTTGAGATACATATGGTATCAAATCTTCCGGCAATTCGTTTTCCAAATGCATAGGCTCTCCCAATCCAAATATGCCTCCTGGTTTCAAAATCCTATAAATCTCTTCAAGTGCATCTAAATAACCTCTCTCTCCATATT
>JALNXR010000074.1 GCA_023230265.1 Bacteroidales bacterium
TTAAACGTTTTTGACTTTCCGTTGTTTTATATCCATTGATCATTAAAATCAATATTGATCAACAACAGCTCCATTTTTAACAGCTCCATTATTATCATTTATTTCTTAATACTCCGTTTAATTTAAAAAAAATATTTTTTATGAAAAGATCTATTTTGATTGCAGCAATGGCACTTTTTAGCATTGCATCATTGGCTCAGAGTAAAGAGTTCACTATTACAGGGACAGCTCCTGGCGGGGTTTCAGACGGTACCAAAGCTTACCTGTATGATATTGTATCCCGGAAGAGTATAGACAGTACAATTGTCAGCGACGGAAAATTTGAATTTAAGGGAAAAGCAGAGGGAAGCTCTGTATACTCAGTTACTATGGGTCGCTACGACAGACCTTTTATTCTGGAAGCCGGTAATATTTATATTGATTTCGTAAATCAGAAAATTGGAGGATCTCCTCTTAACGATATACTTGCCAAATACGAAAAAGAGTCAGGTGAGATACAGGCATCTGCAAGTGCAGAACGGCAGAAAATCGGCAGCGACAAGTCTGTCAGTGAGACTGACAGACTGATAATGATGTGTGAACTGGTGGTAAAAACGAATGGTAAATTAACAGAAATTGCCCTGGGCTATTTAAAAGAAAATAAGAACAATGCAGCCGGAGCTCTTATCTTTAACACAAATATCAGAGGATTCATGGACCACAAAGAACTATTCGACAAATTTTACAGCTTAGCAGGGGAATATGTAAGAAACTTTCCTCCTGTTAAAGAAGCCCTAATCAAGTTTAATGCTCTGGAAAAGACTCGCGTAGGTATGCCTTTTGTGGATTTCACAATCAAGAACGGTAATCTTGACGGCAGCTCAGTCTCCTTCTCTGATTATATTGGCAAAGGAAAATATATTCTGGTTGATTTCTGGGCAAGCTGGTGCGCTCCCTGCAAGGCAGAGATCCCGAATATTGCAGCCGTGTACAATGAGTTCAAGGGGGATAAGTTTGATGTACTGAGTATTGCAGTATGGGACGAAAGGGAAAAGACAATAAAATCAGCAAAAGAGCACAATGTTATCTGGAATCAGATCATTGATGCACAGAAGATCCCGACAGGCCTCTACGGAATTTCCGGAATACCTCAGATTATGCTCTTTGGGCCTGACGGTAAGATAGTTGCAAAAGGCATCAGAGGCGAAAATATCAGGAAAGCAGTGGCTGATGCACTTGGAAAATAATTTTCTCTTATAATATCATAAGTGACAGCTAACTAAAGTTCCCCATATCAAGAGTATGGGTTTCAGTCTAAAAGTGCCACATGCTAAAGTTACTCACTTCAAGAGTTAAAGGGTAACAGTCAAAAGTGCTAGGTGTTAGCAAATTTTATAACCTATTGCTGTTGAGTCGTATAGATAATTTTTCAAAAAGTATAGTTTTTTGAAAAATTCTCACAACGCATATAGTCAGCGACTTATAAAATTTGCTAACACCTATGTCCCGTCCTGAAACAGGTGGTTCATCCGGATGTACCCTGTTAGTTTGCGAATTCAGTTTATAACCTATACATTTGCGCTCTCAATATTTTAATGGAAAGCTTTTTGATTTTGGTTGTTAATTTGCTGGCTGTCACGGCAATGCTGCTCTTTCCCTTTTTCAAAACAAGGGGAAGAGGCATAATCACTATATCTGTAATTACCCTGCAATCTCTGCTCAGTATCCTTTTGGCAATACTGGTGTTTTCAAACGGAGCTTTCGAATACACTCTTCCGGGATCATTTGTCACCGGGGAGATAAATATCAGAATAGACCAGTTGTCTGCATGGTTTATGCTGATAATCAGCTTTTCATTTATCACCGGGGGATGGTACGGTTTGCAGTACATGAAGCATTACAAATCAGAGACCTCTGCAATTACCCTTCACGCAGTTGCCTTTATTACAGTATTCACCTCTCTGATTGATATCTGTATTATTCGTAACAGCTTTGTGTTTTTGATATTTTGGGAGCTGATGGCTCTTAGTTCTTTTATTCTGATCATTTTTGACCATACCAAAAGAGATACCCTCAAAGCCGGTATAAATTTTCTTATCCAGTCGCACATCAGCATTCTATTTCTCACTGCGGGATTTATCTGGATGAAGATCAGGACCGGAACCTTTGACTTTGATGCCATTGCTACTTTTACATCCACTCAGCCGGCAGCAATTGGAACAGGTCTCTTTGTAATACTATTTATCGGATTTGCAATAAAAGCAGGATTTGTACCGTTTCATACCTGGCTCCCCCTGGCACACCCTGCCGCTCCGGCGCACATCTCAGGAGTAATGTCGGGAGTAATTATAAAAGCAGGTATATACGGTATTCTCAGAATGTTGCTACTGATAAAAGCTGATATGGTAACTGCCGGATATTTCATTGTTTCAATCTCTGCAATTTCAGGACTTTATGGCGTGATGCTGGCCATTGTTCAGCACAATCTTAAAAAACTTCTTGCCTACCACTCAATAGAGAATATAGGTATAATCGGGATAGGGATCGGTGTGGGATGTCTGGGTGTGGGTTATCACAATCAGGTTGTAGCATTCTTTGGATTTGCAGGAGCTCTTCTGCACACTCTTAATCACTCCCTTTTTAAGTCCCTGTTGTTTTACAGTGCCGGAAATATATATCAGGCAATACATTCAATGAATATTGAGTCAATGGGTGGTCTGATGAAAAAGATGCCCCGTTCTGCATGGCTTTTTCTTGTGGGTTCAGTGGCTATATGTGGTTTGCCTCCGTTTAACGGATTTGTATCGGAGTTCTTGATTTACAGCGGATTGTTTAAAGGAATGGTATCAGGTAATTTTCTCTCTTCCATATTTATGCTCTTTACCGCACTCTCTCTGGTACTCATTGGAGGTCTGGCTATTCTCTGCTTTACAAAGGCATTCGGTATAGTTTTTCTGGGCCAAAGCAGGGAAGATCATAGTTTTGACTCTGATCCTGAGAAAAGCTCCAGAATAATTCCTATGTCTTTTATCGCACTCGCAATAGTGATTATCGGAGTGATGCCCGCTTTGCTGATGCCTGCTCTGAATCAATGCGCCGGGCTTTATCAGGAGGGGCTGATACCAGTGGATGCTACCGGAATTATCAATGCTCAGGAGACCGGGACAATTGATTCCGCAATCGGCACAATTTCAGGAATAGGCTGGTACTCACTTATTTTTATTGCAGTTACGGCTCTTATTTTTTTAATCAGACATCTGCTGGTTTCAAAGAGGGAGCAGAGAACAGATATTACATGGGGGTGCGGTTATACAGGTGACAGTTCAAGAATGCAATACACGGCATCTTCCTTTGTCAGGACCTATCGCAAACTTGCAGGAGGAGTGCTGGATGTAAAGAGGGAGAAAAAAGAGGCAGAGGGGCTCTATCCAACTGATCTTGAACAGCACACCCATCCCGGTGACACTTTGGAGAGATGGCTTATTGAGAAACCGGTGATATCGGTAAGAAAATTTCTGAACAGGTTCCTCTTTTTACAAAATGGTAATATTCAGGCTTATATATTATATGGTCTCATTTTTATCGCTCTTACGATTTTAATTCCCCTTTTGTCAGAGAATATAGAATCATTCATTAACCTTTTAAAGAACCTCTAGATGGTGAGCTTTATCCTCATAATTATTGCCTCTCTCCTTTTTACCGGATTTCTGGTGAAAACAAAGAGCATGCTGTCAGGCAGAAAAGGGCCCGGGATATTGCAGCCGATGAAAGATATAATAAGGCTATGGAGAAAAGGCTCTGTATACAGTAAAACTACCTCGGCAATTTTCAGGATTGCCCCGACAATCTATTTCTCCTCTGTAGTAATGGCCATTCTGATGGTACCACACGGAGAGAGAAGCGGAATAATCTCATTTGAAGGCGATTTTGTGATGTTTGCATATCTATTGGCTTTCGGGAAATTTATGATGATAATCTCTGCACTGGACACCGGAAGCAGTTTTGAGGGTATGGGTGCTTCAAGGGAGGCCCTCTTTTCTATGCTGGTCGAACCCGCCTTTTTTCTGGTTATGGGCTCTCTGGCACTCTTCACCGGGAATACCT
Source organism: Bacteroidales bacterium (assembly GCA_023230265.1). GTDB lineage: Bacteria > Bacteroidota > Bacteroidia > Bacteroidales > UBA932 > Bact-08. The sequence continues at coordinate 4,084 of JALNXR010000074.1, forward strand.
CCTTTAGCGGAATATTTGAAACACTACATTACGAAACCAATATCTCGTACATGCTCGGGGCAATGGCAGCAGTGATATTCGTGCTGATTGCAATGATAGAGAACAGCCGGATGCCGGTTGACGACCCTAAAACACATCTTGAACTTACCATGATCCATGAGGTGATGATACTTGACAACAGTGGATTTGACCTTGGAACAATAATGTACACTTCCAATCTCAGGTTTGCAATGTACGGTGCTCTGATATCCAACTTCTTTATAGGAGTTTTACCTCTTTACATTTCAGTTCCGCTCTTTTTTGCAGTGCAGCTGCTGTTTGCAGTGACAGCAGGTATAATTGAATCATTCACTGCTCGTTTTAGAATGTCACACAATCCGCAGTATATTCTTATTCTGACATCAGTGTCAATACTGATGTTCTTTGGAGTGCTTTTAATGCAGGGGAGATTTTAAACAGAAAAAATGATAGATATATTACTCATATCCATGGCTATAACGCTGCTCTACATGAGCATCGCCAATAGGTTACAGACATATCTCTCGATTCTTGTCTTTCAGGGTTTTATCCTTTTTGGAGCATCCTATCTTTCCCTTCCTGATATAAGCACATTCAACCTGTTGTTCATAATGCTCGAAACAATTGTTTTTAAAGCTATTGCGGTTCCGTGGATAATCCGTTACATAATTAAAAGGAATAAGATCACCCGGATTGCAGAGCCCTATCTCTCAAACTTTGCATCCCTTCTGATTGTCACCTCTATTATAGTTGTAACTATTGTTCTTTCTAATTCGATCCAGGACAGGAACCTTGACAGGACCTTCTTTGTTGTGGCACTCTCCACTCTTTTCACAGGGCTCTATCTTATCGTCTCAAGGAAAAAGATTATCACTCACATCATCGGTTACATAGTGATTGAGAACGGAGTTTTTGTACTCTCCCTTGCTGTGGGCAATGAGATGCCTCTGCTGTTAAACCTGGGCATCATGCTGGATATCTTTGCCAGTATCTTTATATTAGGTGTCTTTTTCAATAAGATCGGCGATGTGCTTAAGGATCCGGATGTTAATGTTTTACAGAATCTAAAAGATTGAACAGATGATCTGGATGTTTTTAGCGGCAACATTTGCAATCAGCACAGCTCTGGTTATCAATAAAAACAGAGGCGTCAATTATGCGCTGGTGCTGTTGTACCAATGTCTTTTCCTGGGTTTCGGAGTGTATCAGTATTTCTATATCAACACAATTCAGCATGGGGTATTTAAATCAGATCCACTGGCAGTGCTGATGCTGCTTGCACTCTGTTTCATTTCGGTCCCGGTATTATTCCATGCTTACAGGTACATAGATAAGGATGACTCAGAGGCAACTCCCCACACCAGAGGTGTATTTTTTGCCGCTCTGATACTGCTGATAACAGCTTGTAGCATGGCTTACTTATCAGATCATCTGGCCGTTACCTGGATTTTTATTGAGATTACAACTCTTAGTGCGTCGGTGCTTATCTATCACCACCGCAGCATCAGAGCTCTGGAAGGAACCTGGAAATATGTATTTATCTGCGCTATAAGCATAACCTTTATCTATGTCGGGATACTTTTTCTGAGTCTTTCTCTCAAGGAGGCCGGCGTGCAGGATATATCCTTTACATCCCTGATGAAAAATGCCGGAAAACTGGATCCATTCTGGCTGAAGCTTTCATTTTTATTTATCTACACAGGCCTGACGGCCAAGCTGGGACTGGTTCCTATGTACACTGCCGGCATTGATGCAAAGGACAAGGCTCCCGGACCTGTAGGGGCAATTCTTGCAAGTGCTCTTATGAATGTCGGGTTTGTCTCCCTGTATCGTGTCTATGCAGTTATCTCAGGCACTCCTTCCATGTCATGGGCAGGGACTATTATGATGATAGCGGCAATACTCTCCGTATTTGTGGCAACTGTCTATATGACAAGGATTAAGAACATCAAAAGGATGTTTGCATATTCTGGGATAGAACATATGGGAATTGCTGTTCTTGCACTTGCTGCAGGCGGAATAGGTGTTTATGCTGCAATTCTGCATATATTTCTTCACACTCTTGTAAAACCAGTGCTGTTTCTGCAATACAACCAGATTTACCGGATTTACCAGAGCAAAAGTATCTATGACCTGGGTAACTATTTCAGATACAACAGAGCGGGTGCGATTGTTATACTGCTTGGATTTATCTCTGTTGCTGCAATGCCCCCATCCGCTCTTTTTGTAAGTGAGTTTATGGTGTTCCAGTCGCTGTTTTCAGGCGGGCACCTGCTGATTATGGCAGTGTTGTTGATTTTGCTTACCTTTATAATATGGGGCCTCGGTGTCAATATTTTCAAGCTCCTTTTTACACCCCGGATCTCTGAGGGGCTTTTAAAAGAAGAGATCAATGTGCCTAAAATCAACCCCTGGGAATCGTTGCCTCAATATGTGCTTATTATAGCCTCGGTCTATCTTGCCTACAACCCTCCAGCAAAACTTGTATGGATGATCCAGGAGGCGGTTAAACTTATACAGTAGTTATGTCCAAGCAAATAACACCAAGGTTATTTCCTCTTTTCTCTTACGATATTTTTATATATTTGTGAATATAATGATTTGATTATGACAAGAGAAGCAGCTATAAAACTTTTTGAACAAAAGCAGATACGTTCTATATGGAGAGATGATAATGAAAAATGGTATTTTTCAATAATTGACGTTATTGAAGTATTAACAGGAACAGATCGTCCACGAAAATATTGGAGTGACTTAAAAACCAAGCTTAGAAAGGAGGGTAGTGAACTGTCCGAAAACATCGGACAGTTGAGATTGATTGCAGAAGATGGAAAATCAAGGAAGACAGATGTGGCTGATACAGAGCAACTATTGCGATTAATCCAAAGTATTCCATCCCCAAGGGTTGAGCCATTTAAAATTTGGTTAGCACAGGTAGGTCGTGAACGTATTGATGAGATAGAAGATCCTGAATTAGGGATTGACCGCCTAATGGAGACCTATTTGCGAAAAGGTTATAGTAAAGAGTGGATAAACCAGCGATTGAAAAGCATCGAAGTCAGAAAAGAACTTACAGATGAATGGGAAAAAAGAGGAGTTCAAAAAGGTCAGGAGTTTGCGATTTTAACAGATGAAATTACAAGAGCTTGGAGCGGCTTAACAACAAAACAATATAAGAGTCTGAAAGATTTAAAGAAGGAGAACCTCAGAGACCATATGACAAATCTTGAACTGGTTTTAAATATGCTTGCCGAAGCCACAACATCTGAGATTTCCAAGACAAAGAATCCAGATACTTTTGAAAAGAGCAGGATAATTGCACATCAAGGAGGAACAATTGCAGGTAATACCAGGCGCGAGATTGAAGAGAAAACCGGAAAAAATATTGTAACTGGCAAAAATGCGAAACTACTTGAAAAGGACAAAGACTATGATTAAATTGCCAGTGTATAACACGCATTAAATTCCATTAAAACGGGAATTTAACGCGAAACCGTTATGGACAAGTGTAAAAGGCTATAAAGCCAAAGCAATACATAAATTGTAAAAGAGTCGTTTTCTTACTGGTGTAACAACAGATAATGTATAATTAATAACAGAACGATTGAGTAGATAATGCAATAACAAAGAGTGAGAAAATTGAAAAAGAATCAAGTGACAAATGAATTATTTGAAGATAAATAACAATAGCCGGGTTGCCCTGAAAGATATCCCTGAAATGGATTACAGGGAGTTTCTGGATAGTAATCTGGAGCTGATGAAAGAGGCTCTCCAAAGGCATTGCGTGAACTACTTCGGGTACATCTGCTGTGGCAAAATTAAATTGATTTGTTGCATCGCAGACGATTTAACCGGAGAAATTTTTGTCTCCTCTTCTGTCGTTTCAAAAGATGCTCCCCTTCTCTCTTTCACTAACCAAAATCACAATTTTGAGAAATTTGAGAGAGAGATCCATGAGAACTTCGGGATCCCCTACAAAGATCATCCATGGCTGAAACCTTTCCGTGAAACTGGAAACTATCAGTTTGTAAAAAGTGACAGCGAGGAGCTTCACGAGGTTGGAGTCGGACCAATTCATGCCGGTGTGATAGAACCCGGTCATTTTCGCTTTGTTTGCAACGGGGAGCAGGTTATGCATCTGGAAATTGCACTTGGCTACCAGCACCGGGGCATAGAGGATCTGTTTCTTAAAAAGCAATCTCTATTGAGTTTGGCAACTCTGGCAGAAAACATTGCAGGTGACACTGTTGCAGGGCATACTTCTGCTTTTGCAAATCTTTGGGAGAGAGTCAGCGGTGAGGAAACTCCGGAATATCTTCATTTTACCAGAACTCTTGCCCTTGAACTGGAGAGGATTGCAATTCATACAGGGGATCTTGCAGCAATCTGTGCAGATATTGCTTATCAGCTGGGGAATTCTGTTTACGGAAGACTCCGCACGCCTATAATCAACTTTTTACAGCAATGGTGCGGTAACCGCCTTGCAAAAGGTCTGATAAGAGCCGGGAAGACCAATTTCCCTTTTACGGATGAACTTGCCCGTGAGCTTGGTAAAATCCTAAGTGTATATGAAGCAGATTTTGACGAGATTTCATCAAAATTTTTCAAACTTCCAAGTGCGCTTTCCCGTATGGA
>JALNXR010000075.1 GCA_023230265.1 Bacteroidales bacterium
CAAAGTGCAAAACACACCGGAAACTTGCTCATACGGCTTTGTACTCAGGTTTGCTATCTTGCCGGAAAAGGGAGCAAATAAAGAGGTGTTATTGAGATCCTCCCTTGCCTTCCGGAGTTCATTTGTAGTTTTATTGTATCCGGTACGGATCTTAAGCATTCTTAGCATATCCTTGGGGACATTGTTGGTGTCCTTGCCGAAACTATAACCTATCAGTTCATAGGCCAGATCAATTTCACTTTTCTCCATATTCTGAACAGCCATCTCAAGTTTGTTGAGAGCCTCTCTCTTGTCCAGCACAGCGATAGCCTCCCCTTGCTTTACACTCTCTCCGTTTTTAAAAAAGATATCAGCTATCACACCGGATGTAAGGAAGTGTAATTCGCTTTTTTTGACTGCTCTCAGCTTTCCGTTGCTGATAATCTGCCGGTAAAAGTCCCCTTTTTTCAGAACTATTGTATCAACCAGATTTTTATCTCTCACTGCAGCTGCTTTTGCCGCACCGTCTTCACCCTCCTCAGCTTTTTCCCTTGTTTTGCAAGCTGTTATCAGTGTGAGTGACAATAATAAAATCAGAACTCTGTTCATATCTTGTGTTTTATAATCGATTACATTTATTAAGTACAGATGTTTTACTGTTTCTTAAGTTTTGCTAAAATTACAACCGGATTATCGTTTTCGTCCAGTTTTTCAATTATTTTTTTGAGTTTGGGCGACACTTTATGATTCTCTGCCCAGCGGATAAGCTCCTCAGCAGAGCAGAAAGAGACAAGCTCTCCTGTTGAGGATACATATTTTGGCCAGAAGGGAGGACCGTTCAGGATATCTTCCTTCATTCCCGGTAAATTCTTTTCCGGCAGATTGAGCAGAGTGAACTCCCCACTTTTTTTATTAAGGAGTGCATAGCAATCAGTTACCTTATATCTGTGAATCCTTCCGCTTCTAAGGATAATCTCCTTTTCGTAGGGTTCGTGTGCAAGGCCTTTCAGATGAAACTCAAGAAAAAGAAAATCATGGTTTTCCATTGGACTACCTTTCATCAAAACATATTTATCCATACTTGCATCACCATCTTTACCCCCCGGATTCCTTGTCTTTCCAAATTTTATTAAAAAGGGAGTTTCAATCTTCTTTTCAGGGGAAATTGAAAAGAGAGTGTCATTGTAAGGGAAGAAGAGCCGGGCCTTATCTTCATAGCCATAAATAACAATTCGCCCCCTGATCAGTTTAAAATTTTGGCTGGATGAGGGGACCTCTGACATGCCGGCAAATTCATTTGGACCTATAAATGGGTCTTTCGTCTGAAACTGAGGTATAGGGAACATATACCTGAATGTTGTATCTCCCGGGGTGAACAGAACTGCTGCATATGAGAGATTTTCTGTTCTATACATTGAAACGGCCCCTGCATAGTTCCCCTCACTTATATAAAGGATTGGAGAGACACCAAAACGGCTGTCTTTAGGGACATTAAATTTTTCTAAGAAATTTCCGTGAGGATCATATACTCTCCTAATACCATTCTCTCCATGAATTAAAATATTGCCTGTACCTGGTAAAATTTGGGAATCATATACGAAAAAATACTCCTCCGGTCCTCTTCCTGTCCGGTCAAAGAAAAAAATGTGATTCCCCTTGATATCGAACACCTGACACCCTTTCGAAAATCTTCTGGTAATAAGGTAGAACATCCCGTTTTCAAAACTGATAGATTCAGCGTCATCTGTCAAAGTGTTTTCTGAAGTCTGTAGCGGAATGTATTCAATCTCAGATGCCACACTGCTTAGATCAACGACATTTCCCTTGCCTATATTACTTTCAAGGTCAATGACAATGGTCTCGCTGTTCTCATTTACGGTTTTATTACCTGAGCAGGCTTGTGCAAGTATTAAGGAGAGAACAAACAACAGCCCGGCCGGATTTCTTAGAATAATTTTCATATTTCAAACACTTTAGTTTAACACAAGTATAACTATTATAAAACCTGGTTGAGCTACTGTTTTTTTAGTTTAACAAGAACAATAACCGGATTATCATTTTCGTCCAGCTTTGCAGCAATTTTTTTAACCTTCTCAGAAGCATCTTTGTTTTCTGCATATTCTATTAAATCCAGAGCTGTGCAGAAAGATACAAGATAATCCTCAGAAGATATGTATTTTGGCCAGAAAAGAGGCCCGCCGGAGATATCATCCAAAAATCCCATTATATCACCTCCCCCAGGCCGGTCCATAAGGGTAAACTCCCCGCTCTTTTTATTAAAAATGGCGTAACTATTAGTGTTTTTTCTGATGGTTGGTTTGCCATCAAGATCCAATCCTGGTACCTCCAGAGGATCATGTGCAAGACCCCGGAGGTTTAACCAAAAATAGAGATAGTTGTCGGATTCCATCAATTGGATCAGGGAGATAACCTCAGAGGAAAAATCCCAGGTGGCACTGTAATTTTCCTTTGTTGTTCCATATTTTCCCCAATTGATGGTATAGGCAGTATCCTGTCCAAACTTTTCATTCACTGTAGTTATGATATTGTCGAATTGGTACATTATCCTGATCTTATCCTTAAATCTGAGAAGCTTGGCATTGATTGGAACAGATGTAATAAAAGTATGCTCGTCAATTTTTCCCCGCGAAACGACCTCTCTCACCACAGAAGCAGTTCCGGACCTGGATTCCGGAAAATAGACCTTACCGGTCAGGGTTGACAGGGAATCAAATGCAATGGCACACACAGCACTGCTTTTATCATCACTTTCTTTATTGTCCTGATCAGGGTTGGTTGAGCAGATATAGAGATTACTGTTCAGCTTATAACCGCTGGCAATGAGTCCGATGCTGATATTGTCTGTTTCAGGGAAATCGACCCGTCTGATAAAAGGACCGTACTTAGAGTATTCATAAAATTTTCCTGTGGATGCAAATACATCTATGTTACCTGTTTCCGGCTCAACCTCAAAACCGGAAACATCAGGAAACTCTTCCGGACCCCTTCCGTTTCTGTTGAATTTACGGACAAATTTGCCTTTTTTGTCAAATATCCAGATAGTCCGGGATTTATCCAAAAGATAGATATGACCGTTTTCATAAGAGATAAAGTTTCTTGCACCAAAAAGGTCTCCAACCATTAAACTATCTGCCGTTTCAAGCGGAATCAAAGTAACATCCTCTGCAATCTCACTCAGAGGGATAATCCTCCCTTTACCGAGTGCCCCGTCGATGTCGATATATGTGGCATTCTTCTCCTCTGTTTTGGCTGAGCAGGAGAGCACGGCAAGCAGGAGAGCTGCGATTGAAAAAGATTTAGAAATTCTTTTGAAGATTGATTTCATCTCATTAACAGTTTTATGGACAATTCTTAATTAGTTATGCAAAAGCTATTCTATTGTTTTGCTAAAATTACAACCGGATTATCGTTTTCGTCCAGTTTTTCAATTATTTTTTTGAGTTTGGGGGAGACTTTATGATTCTCTGCCCAGCCGATAAGCTCTTCAGAGGTACAGAAAGATACAAGCTCTCCTGTTGAGGAGATGTATTTTGGCCAGAAAGGCGGGCCGTTCTGAATATCCTCTCGTAAACCGGGCATACCCTTTTCCGGCTGGTTGAGAAGGGTAAAGTGAGCGGTTTTTTTATTTAGAAGGGCATAGCAATTTGTTACTTTATATCTGTGAACCCTGCCGCTTCTAAGCATAATCTCCTTTTCGTAAGGTTCGTGTGCAAGATCGTTCAAACCAAAATTAAGAAAAAGAAAATCATCATTTTCAAGTGGAATTGTCATAGTAGCGGATTTATTCATATTTGCCATAGTTTCGGCACCTCCGGGATTCCTTGTCTTTCCAAATTTAATAACATAGGGTGTCTCAATCTTCTTATCTGCATTAACAGAAAAGATAGTGTCGTTGTAAGGGAAAAACAATCTGGCCTGATCTTTATACCTGTACATAACAGTACTGGCTCCGATGGGTTTATAAAACTTATTATCCGTAGATTTTGGTATTGAGAGATGGAAATCAGTAACAAAGGGATCTTCTGTCTGGAAAGAAGGTATCGGGAAATGGAATTTAAAGATTGTATCTCCCGGAGTGAACAGGACCGCGACATATTCGGAATTTTCCCGGAAAGAGGTATATATAACCCCTGCATAGGTACTGTCGTTTATAAAGATTACAGGTCTGACATCAAATCGGCTGTCAGTGGGGATCTGAAATTTATTAAGAAACTTTCCATAAGGATCATAAACTTTTACGTCCGTGGCGCTTCCCATAATTACAATATTCCCTGTGCCGGGCAGGACATCGGCATGATTTGCGCGGGGATACTCTTCCGGCCCTCTTCCGGTGCGGTCAAAGAAAGAGAGATGATTGCCCCTGATGTCAAACACCTGGCATCCTTTTACCATGTTTCGATTACCCAGGTAGAACATCTCGTTTTCGAAATAGATTTCATAAACATCGTCAACCAAAGAAGTTTCTGATGTCTCCAGTGGGATGTATTCTATTTTTGAGACAATGCTGCTGAGATCAACGATATTACCCTTGCCGATATTGGCTTCCAGATCTGCTGTTATTATTGTGCCGGCAGTGATTTCCCCGGCGTTCTTATTCCCGGAACAGGCTTGTGCAAGCATAGAAACCAGAATAAACAGGAAGCCTGCCGGATTTCTTAGAATATTTTTCATATTTCAAACACTTTAGTTTAACACAAATATAACTATAATATCTAGTTGTGCAACTAATATTTTAGTTTAACAAGAACAACAACCGGATTATCGTTTTCGTCCAGCTTTGAAGCAATTTTTTTAATCTTCTCAGAGGCATCCTTGTTTTCTGCATATTCTATAAAATCCAGAGCAGTGCAGAAAGAGACAAGATACTCCTCAGAAGATATGTATTTTGGCCAGAAAACAGGTCCTCCGGAGATGTCATCTAAAAATCCCATCTTATTACCACCTTCAGGTCGCTCCATCAGGTGAAACTCCCCGCTCTTTTTATTGAAAAGGGCGTAACAGCTGGTAGTTTTTCTGATGGATTGTGTACCGTCACGGGCTGTTTCTGTATTTTCATAAGGATTATGTGCAAGACCCCGTGGCTCTAATAAAAAATAGAGATTATTATCCGATTCCATCACATCATAGACTGTGATTACTTTTGAATCTAAATCTACACCAGTCTGATTCTCATTATTGACAAAATCTCTTGTGGTTGCATATTTTCCAAAATTGATATTATAAACTGTATCATGTTCACCCTTTTCATTTACAGTTGTTATTATATTGTCGAACATATACTTTATACGGATATTGTTACGGTATCTGAAAAAATGGGCATTAGGAGTAATAACCACAGAGCTAAAACCTGATTGACCGGAATGGACCTGGAAAAGATTTTGTGAAGCTGAGGAAGCCGGGGCTGATTCTGCTTCAGGGAAATATATTTTTGCCCTGATATTGGATAAAGAATCGAAAGTGACAGCACACAGAGAGCGTTTATCACCCTTCACGCTCATCTCCCTTTCAGGAAGTGCTTCTGCTGATACAAAGTAGAGATTTTTGTTAACCTTAAATCCGTAATTTAAAATTGCTGCCCTCACACTCTCATCGTTGGGAGTGTCAATTTTTCTTATAAAAGAACCGTCCATCCGGTATTCGTAAAAATCTATGCCGTTAAAGAACACAATAACATTACCTGTTTCTGGTTCGACCTCAATCCCGTCTGCCCGTGGGAACTCTTCCGGACCTCTGCCTTTTCTGTTGAACTTATTGAAAAATTTCCCCTCTTTATCAAAAATCCAGACAGTTTCGGACATGTCCATGATATAGAAATGTCCATTTTCGTATGAGAAAAAGTTGTTTCCCCAGGAAATATCGCCAACCAATAGTGTATCTGCTGTCTCAAGAGGAATCACAGTCACCTCCTCTGCAATCTCGCTTAGGGGGATAACCCTCCCTTTGCCGAGCGCCCCTTCAATATCGATATATGTGGCATTCTTCTCTTCTGTTTTAGCTGTGCAAGAGAGTATTGCACCCAGAATGGCAGCAAAAAAAGCACATTTAATAATTCCTTTAAAGTTTAATTTCATCTCTTTAACTGTTTTAGGGGCAATTCTTAACTGTTACTTCAATATTTTTAAATTTTTTCTGCGGTAATTCTTAATTATTTTGCCAAAATCATAACCGGATTGTCGTTTTCGTCAAGTTTTTCAATTATTCTTTTCAGCTTGGGCGACACTTTGTGATTCTCTGCCCAGCTGATAAGCCCCTCAGCAGAGCAGAAAGAGACAAGTTCCCCGGTTGAGGAGAGATATTTTGGCCAGAAAGGGGGACCGTTCAGGATATCCTCTCTTAAACCAAGTACCCCTTTTTCCGGCTGGTTGAGAAGGGTAAAGTAACCGGTTTTTTTATTAAGCAGGGCATAGCAACTGGTTTCTTTATATCTGTAAATCTTGCCGTCTGACAGCATTACCTCGTTTTCGAAAGATTCGTGTGCATTATCATATAATTGAATATAAAGAAACAGAAAGTCATCACTTTCAAGGAGAGGTCCAATTATCTCAGCATATTTACAAGGACTTACACCTACAATACTTTCCGGTCGTGTCTTTCCAAATTTTATGACATAGGGAGTCTCAATCTTCTTATCAGCATTAACAGAAAAGATAGTGTCGTTAGAATAGAAAAAGAATCTGGCCTGACCATTATACCTGTACATTATTGTCCCGGCTCCGATGGGTTTGAAAAACCGGAGGGTCTTTGATTTTGGTTTAGAGAGTCTGAAGTTATAATCAGGCTCTTTTGTCTGAAAATAAGGTGCCGGGAAGTGAAATTTAAAGACAGTATCTCCCGGGGCGAATATGACCGCGACATACTCAGTTTTTTCCCGGTAAGATTCAAAAATAATTCCCGCACAGGTGCTATCGTTGACAAAGATCACAGGTTCGACTTTAAAACGGTTGTCAGAGGGTATCTTGAATTCATTGAGAAATTTACCGGAAGGATCGTAAACATTTACATTCCGGTTATATTGTGTGATTGCTATGTTGCCAGTTCCGGGCAAAATATCGGCATTAATTGCCATGGAATATTCCTCCGGTCCCCTCCCGGAGCGGTTAAAATAACAGATATGATTGCCTTTGATGTCAAATATTTGTAAATTTTTTACATGTTCCATACTCAGAAAGAACATTCTGTTTTCGAAGTAGATATTAAGAACATTGCCCACAAGAGAGGTTTCTGATGTCTCCAGCGGGATATATTCTATCTCGGATACCACACTGCTGAGATCAACGATATTACCCTTGCCGATACTGGCCTCCAGGTCTGCTGTGATTATTGTGCCGGCAGTGATTTCCCCGGGTTTTTTATTGCCTGAGCAGGCTTGTGAAAGAAGGGAAAGGAGAACAATCAGAAGGGCTGCCGGATATCTTAGAATTATTTTCATTTTTAAACACATTGGTTTAACACAAATAGAACAATAATGCAGAGTTGTACAACTATTTCTTTAGTTTCACAAGCACAATAACCGGATTATCTCCTTCACTCAAATCTTTTGTTATTTTTGAAAGTCCCTTGAATTCACCTCCTTGTTCTTCCTTAAGTCTGATAAGATCCATTGCCTGGAAATAGCTTATCATATCAGATTCGGATGAAACAAAGAGAGGCCAGAAGGGTGGCCCTTCACTAATATCATCTTTTAATCCCCAAAGATGGTTAGACGATTCTTTGAGCAGGGTCAACACTCCATTTTTCTTGCTATAAATTGCCTTAACTTCGGTATTCACAATCCGGATCGATCCATCTCTTGCTTTTTCTGTATAAGAAAATGGTGCCTTTCCCCTCAGGTCAAAATTCAGGAACAGATAGTCACTGTTCTGATGAATGTCGGGTGACTTGGTAATTACGGGGCTGTTATTTTGTAATTCAAAAGGGGAGAGATTCTGTTTGTTAAAACTGAAATTTCCAAAATCAAATACATATAAAGGAGATAATGAAAAATTTTTATTTAACAGATATACTGTATCGTTGAATTCCCTGGATATGTTTACTTGTGATTTGCACCTTGAAAAGCGGTATATATCACTGAATACCGGAACGAAACTGAATGCACCGTCCGGTGTGGGAGGTTGCGGCTTAACTGTTGGTGAAGGAAATGTAATTTTATTATGGATTTTTAGGGACGAATCATAAATCAGGAATCCCTCTTCTTTCCCTCTGGGCTTGAAATTAGAAATATTGGCTGCAAATAAACCATTGGAAAGGATGGTAAAATTAAAGAAAGTAAAAGTTTTTTCAGGACTCTCAATTTTTTTGATGAATTTTCCGGAAATGTCAAACTCTTTAATATTGTTTCTTTCTAAAATCAGGATATTCCCGGTTTCAGGATCAACATTAATATCGGAAATCTGCGCATACTCTTCCGGCCCATTCCCTTTTCTGTCAATCGTCTTTAAATATTTACCCTTTCTGTCAAAGATCTTGCATACATTATTGTTGTCAACAACGTAAAACATACTCTTTTCAAAAAAGATCTTTCTGATATTTCCCAACAAAGAGTTATTGTTCGTTTCAAGAGGGATGTATTCAA
>JALNXR010000076.1 GCA_023230265.1 Bacteroidales bacterium
GCCCTGTGTGGCGGCCCCGTCAACACCGTTGGAGAAGATACTGAACATCAGTACAATCATCATCCCGAGGATGCCCCAGACAAACATCTTTGGCAGAATTCCCTTTATCATTATCCATTTTTTATGGACGAGCCGGGCCGCCAGAAACTCCCCCATAATCGAGAGAATTGCAAATTTGACAAAACCCATGATGTAGGGATGGCGGGCAGTTGTTTCGATAAAGAGCAGATGGGTCGGCTGATAGATCAGAAATGCAGCCACAATAGCCAGGAGTCCTATCCAGATAATTGTTCCGTATTTTGACATAAGAGTTTATAGAGTTTATTAAGGGAAACTTTTAGGGAAACAAAGATAGGAAAAACGACCGGACCTTGCCACAGTTTTCGGCAAGTGACTTAATAACAGAACAATATCAAAAGCATTTTTTTAGATCCTTGTAGATTTAAAGTAATCATCAAAAAAATGCCAAGTATAATTAACACATAGACAAACATTTGCCGAAAACTATGGCAAGGTCTCCACTAGTCTCAAAAAACATCAATGAAATACCCCAAAATACATCAATAAAATATCCCAAAAAGCATCAATAGCTATTAAAAATTAAAAATTTGGTGAGAGAATTTAATAAAACTTCGAAAAATACTAAGATTAAGGAACCCGATTTGATGATGGTAATAACCGGTGGTTCAATTGCATACACACGTCCTGATGGGGTTAAGGTACTACCTCTTGCATGTCTTAGAGATTGAGCCAGAAATGCACCTTGCCACAGTTTTCGGCAAGTGACATAATATCAAGACACTACCAAAAGCATTTTTTTAAATTCCTGATGGTTATCGATAATTATCGATGACTGTTAAAAAATGCCAAGCACAATTAACACGTAAACAAATATTTGCCGAAAACTGTGGCAAGGTCTTCAGTAAGGGAACCCTTATCAGAGAACCTATTGCTAAAGCCAGGAATTTCTAAAAGATTTCGTACTTGTCTAAATTATTGAAGACTAGTTGATGAAATATTTGCTTTATTAAAAAGCTTAGTTTAATTTTAGGACCTAATCCTATCATATCATGAGATTTGAACTTTCTTTGACTTTGAATTGCAAAGACAGGGGGAATTTTCTTCCGTTGAGCTATTCCCCTTTTGATGTGAGCAATCTTAAAGATCTAATTAAGAATTTTTAATAGTTTTGGAAGTCCTGATTGTTAGGAATAACACACAAAGTGTGTGTTTGATTCTTGGTATCGTAAAAGGCAAAACATATGAGAATACATTTAAAACTTAAATCAAATCAGAAAATAATACCCTTCGAACATCAGCACTTACTAACAGGAACAATACATAAATGGATCGGATTTGATAATAATGAACACGGTAATGTTTCATTGTATTCATTTTCTCAATTACAGAAAGGACAAAACACACTCAATGGATTGTTTTTTGATGGTGATAGCTCCTTTTTCTTTAGTGCTCATAATGATGAATTGATTAAGAAGGTGATTGCTGGTATTCAATCATATCCAAATATGTTTTGTGGATTAGAAGTCAATGAAGTCATTATTCAAGATAATCCAGATTTTTCTAACCGAAATTTATTTTTTTTAGGAAGTCCAATTTTTATTAAAAGGAAGATTAATAATAATATAGAACATATATTGTTTGATGATTCACGGGCAGATCTTTGTTTGGAAGATAGTCTTAAGAGGAAAATGAATATAGCTGGATTAGAAGATGAATCTCTAAGGATTAAATTTGATAAAGCATCTCCATATGCAAAAACGAAAATGATTACTTATGATGGAATAAAAAATCGTACAAGTTGGTGTCCAGTTATTATAGAGGGTAAACCTGAAACAAAACTATTTGCTTGGAATGTGGGATTAGGGAACTCGACCGGAATAGGTTTTGGCTCGATTAAGTAAGTGTGTGGAGAGAAATTCCCTCCACACACATCTCAATCACTCTTGAGATTTCTTATCAAAATTTCAATTCCTTTATGGTACGATTTTATGGATACAAATATAGAAAATAAAGTAATTAAAAAAACAGCTTTGAGATTTCTTATCAAATGGAACATATGTATATTTGTGGTTTAAAATATTGAATCATGATTTACATTATTTCAGATGAAGGAATTATGCTTGACTTGAGTGATAGTTTAGAATATGTCAAATGGAAAATAAAAGAAGTATTCTCATGCCTGGAAGAGTTTAAAGGATGTATAGAGATCCATCATCCTACTTATTGGGGAGACTATAATCTTGTTTTTGAAGATGAATATTATTTAATATGGATAAATAAAATAGCTGAATCAACTTTAAAATGAAAGTATTATGTATTTTGTTGTAAAATATTCAGGTCCCTTTGGTTTCATCAAACCCTGGACGGCAGTTAGAGACAGCGAAACTTTCAGCCAGCAGTTTCTCACACCTTCCATTGTTGAGGGTATTGAAAAAAAGTTGTTCCCCGAATTACTTGAACAACTGGGTAAAATTCAGAAAATTGTCAGGCACAAGATTAATTACTGCGGAATTGATGTGCAGCAGGAACGTACCTGGTCGAAAGGCGGATTTCAGAAAGAAAAAAAGCAAGATTTTTTGGGGCGTGAATATTTCATTGCCAAAAATCTAGGGATTATTAACCGGGGAGTGATGCTCGAGCCTAATCTTTACCTTGCTTTTCAACATGCGCAGGATGCCCGGAAGGCATTCAGTCAAACAGTTTGTCTATGCAGGAATGAAGATTTGCTGTTTCCTGAATGGTTACATGAAATGGATGTTGAAGAGTTCGATCTGATAAATGGTTTTGAACTGCTTTTCTCTTCAGGTAAAACCAGCTTTAAAGTCGGATATAATCGGTTTGACAATGCTAGTGAAATGTTCGGAGAACTTATCGTTACAGGAAGTCCAATCAGAACCGCAGATGCAATCAGTTGATACTATATTAGCCAAAAGTGTCAATTACGGGGGGCTTAGTTTGTCTGACCACACCCGACATGTCTTTTCTGCGATAACTTGTTTTGCAAAAGAGTTTGATTTTGAGTTTAATTCCATGTTGGCCCGTAAAGGAGCAGTCTTGCACGATATAGGGAAAGCTCATCCGTATTTTCAGCGAAAAATGAAAAGTGTCAATGCAAATTCATTCGCGGAAGAAAGAGAATACAACTATGTACACCGGCACGAACTTTCATCATTAGCATTTTTACCTGCCTTTCCAAAAGAAGAGTGGAATATTCTGATTGATATGATTGTGGCTCATCACAAACCGATCATAAATGATTATAAAGAACGGGGAATACTCGACATAGATAATCGGTTTAAAAACTGGATTGACAATCATCTCAGAAACTGGGAAGACTGGAGTCTCTACGGGATTCAAATACTGAAAGAATACGGGTATGAAGCGTCTATTTCAAAAGAAGAAGCACGAAAATCACTTGAATATACCGTTTCCTACTGCGAGACCAAGCGCACAGGCTGGTCGCCCTGGCGAGGGTTATTAATGGCATCCGATCATTTTGCATCAGCATTTTCTTTTAATACAGACATACAGTTGCAACACCTGTTTGAAAAGCCAAAACTTGATTACTATTTCGACCCTACAAGACAAAAAGAGCTTTATCCGCTTTCAAAAATCAGTGTAACCGATAGCAGACCGCATACACTGGTTGTAGCCCCAACTGGAGCCGGGAAAACCGATTTCCTGTTGAAAAGGTGCAAGGGACGTATTTTTTACACGTTGCCGTTTCAGGCCTCCATCAACGCCATGTGGGAACGGATGAAAGAGACCATCCCTAATAAAGATATTCGGTTGCAACATGCAACTTCCAGAATAGTAATTAACGACAAGTTAGAAGAACGGCTCCTCCAACCATTGGTAGGTTCGTCGGTAAAAGTACTCACTCCACATCAAATGGCAGCCATTATTTTCGGAACCCCAGGTTTTGAAAGCGTCATGCTTGACCTAAAAGGATGTGATATCATTCTTGATGAAATCCATACTTATTCAGACTATTCACAAGCGATGGTACTTGAAATTGTAAGGATGCTGCTGACACTCAATTGCCGTATTCACATTGGTACGGCAACCATGCCGTCGGTGCTCTATAACGAATTATTGCAAATGCTTGGCGGTGAAGAGCAAGTGTATCAGGTAAAACTTCCGTATGAGGTCCTTGATTCTTTCAACCGTCACCAAATTCATAAGATGGAAGATGAGTCAGAAATAAAAGACATACTTACACATGCTTTTGAAAATGATGAAAAAGTACTGGTTATCTACAATACTGTAAACGAAGCTCAGGAAGCATTTAAAAATTTTAAAGAACAATTTCCCGGCATTCCCATGCTTCTGATCCATAGCAGATATAAACGAGCCGACCGGGTTATAATTGAATCGCGTTTAAAAAAAGAATTTAACGGCGGTTGTGAATTTGGAAATGGATTAAATCCTTGTCTAGTTGTTTCGACTCAGGTAGTCGAAGTCAGCCTAGATATTAGTTTCGATAGGATGATTACCCAGTGCGCGCCTTTTGATAGCATGATTCAACGTTTTGGTAGAGTGAACCGCAAACGGACATTCGAAACGATCGGGAAATATAAGCCAATACATGTTATCTCACCGTCGGGAAATGTTTTGCCCTATAAAATAGACATCCTGAAAGCAAGTTTTGAACAATTGCCTGACCATGGAGAAATACTCAAAGAACGCAACCTACAGAAAAAAATTGATATTGTATATCCTGTTATGGAGAAAAAAGAAATTGACATTCATCTTATATTCCGTGATAACCGCTTTACATTGCTCGAACTTACCAACAGGAAAAACGCTGTTCTGGTTGATGCGCTTGAAATTGAAAGCGCATCCTGTATCTTGTCCGACGACCGCGACAAATATCTGCTTGCAGATTGGGAGGAACGGATACAAATGGAAATACCTGTAAACTGGAAAACCATTTCCCGTTACAAGTCGGAATACGAGCAATTGTCTGTCGGCTCCAATCCGTTTGTTGTCCCTCAGGACTACGATGATTATCAGATTTACGGTTTACAGTTAGTTGGACACGATAAATTCTTATAAATATGTACACGAGCTATATAGGCAAAAAGTTTTTGAAACTTTATAATGAACGCACAAAGGGATGCCTTTCTGCAAAAGACTTTTTTGATAAGGTATTCTTTAAGCTTTTTTTCGATGATGAAAAACATCTCCTACATGTTGGGAACTCGCCTTTTTTTCAGAAACCCAAAGAAGAAGATGTGAAAAAACATGGAAGTAAATCTTTGGCACAGTACAATAACCTGAAAACAGCTATCGAAAACGATATTCCAAACATGTCAATTTTTGTTGGCTCACAAGCCAAAGATGTAGGAGGGACAACATCGGGTCAAGTAACGGAAATGACTGTAAAAACAGATCAGGAAGAAATGTATGCTTCTTGGTTTGGTGAAGCATTGGGAATTGGAGTAAGCGGAGGATATGTAATATTAATAGACGAACCCGAAGTATTATGGACTTTGTTTAAAGGTTGGAAATACTATCGAAGGTACCTAGCTCAAACTCCCAATGTGAAAGACAAGCAGATTGAAACATGGAACGGGCAATGGCTCTGGCATTGGGGGAGACCTTATTATGATTCAGAACATCCTGATGATAACCTTCAAATTGAGACATCCGAAGTGCAGGGTAATGTAGCAATTCCAACCCAACAGTGGTCAAAAGTCGTATTTGTATTGTCAAAAAAATTCCCCAACAAAACTATAATCGCATATTCCTATAATCTGTCGCAGACCAACACTACGCTCGGATTCATTAATCTTTATTTGCCTGAAGTACACAGAATATTTGATTTGCGAGAAAAGTTGTTTTTTGAAGAAAATGATACTCTGACAGAGGAAGAAATAGAAACCTTATCTACATTTTATACCTTCAAAGAAGCATGCAAACTAGGCACAATCGGGTTAAAAGCTATTGAACCGGCAAAACTTCGTGAATATATGCCAAAAGGCTCATTCGTATATAGTCAGGGAAAAGAATACAAATTTTCCAACGAAGAATCATTTATCAATTATAAACTCTTTAAAATTTGGATAATCGCTATGCTAAACAAAACAGAATTATTAAAATTGGCGACAGGAGTAGCCTGTGCCTTATTTGAATTCGAAAAAACGGAAGAGAGGGGCAAAACAGTATTTTCCACACTATCAAGGGAAGTGAGGGAAGCAGGTAATATTAAAATCTTTATAGATAAACTCACAGAAGTTTTAAGTAATAAACCTACGAATATTGATGTGTTTAAAGAGGTAGTGGAGAAAGTCTTAAAAATGCCATCTGATAGTTTCCCATTATTTGCTACACTCATTCGATTCGAATACGCTTATCAAAAATCAAAAAACAATTAATATAAACAATTATGAAAAATTCATCATTTATTTATTTACGCGGATTGCGCCATGCAGAACATACCGTTTTTGCAGTAAATGACGGACAAAAATTTTATTTCGATCCTCAGTTTGGGAAAAGAATAGCCTATTCAAGTGGACAGCAAGTAAAGAGGTCTATTATAGAAGCGTTAGATATGCCATTTGCTGCAATCACCTTCAATTGGGAAATTGACAAAAAAGAGAATAAAGCAAGTCAAAAAGAACCACATTCACCCTGCGATCCCACATATTCAGATCAATTGATAGGAGGTTATATGAAAGCTGAAAGTGGAAACATGACAGTAAAAAGACGAAGTCCACTTTCTGTTTCAGCAATGCGTCCTTTACATCCTTTACTTGGGGGGATTGAAAGTCCCACTGAAAACCTGACTTTTGATCGTACTTCTCATCCTGACAATCATGAAGTAAAAGTATATTGGTTGGATAATAAAAAGCGCGGAGCTGAATTGACAAAAGAAGAATTAGATGAATGGCTAACCTATAACAGAAGAAGCCTCCCGAATCGTGCATTTATTCAAGATCAAACTCGTGCTTCTGGCCTATTCGTCTATGATGTCGCAATCGACCTTCGTACTTTATTCTGCGTTTCAACAAACAAACTGGAACCGGAACTATTCCCAGAAATTGAAAATAAACTTAGATCTGAAGGATGGAAAGATGGAAAAAACATTTTCGGGAACTGTTTAATCTGTCCAAAAGAAAAGAGAGCAGAAATAATTCCTGCGTTAGCGAATGCAATTATTAATTGGCGCATTACATCCAATCAAGCCCGCACTTTCAGCTTAATGGAAACCGTCGCTTTGGCAATTAGTGATAACGCAAATCAGATTGCGTATGCTATCCGAGGTGATTTACGAGAAGATTCCGATCGATTACAGGCTGTTCCTAAAATTGATGAAACAGTTATGGCAGATTTATTTATCACTCCTATTGCTTCAAGTTATGTAATTGGTTCGGTTGGAAGTGCTGATGCTCTCCACAAAGCAGAAAAGAAATTAATAGACCTTATGAATGCTTACAATTATGAAAATCAATTAAATTAATAAAATTGAGGACTAAATATTATTTTAAAACAATCTTGAGATTATTCCATACTGCTACAACCATTTTTGACATTGTATATCAATTTTTTATTGACTCTTACTGCAATAAAAAAATTAAATGCAAGCTTTAAATGCCTCAAAAGGTAATGATTATAAAACCATGAACGTCACCGGCACTCATTTTAATTACTATATGGTATGTCTCAGGAAGTTATGGCTGTTCTCCAATGGAATACAACTGGAACAAACTTCCGATCTTGTGTATGAAGGTAAGCTTATCCACGAGACAACCTATCCACAGCGTCCGGAACGGTATGAAGAGTTAGATATAGATGGGTGTAAAATTGATTTTTATGATGCTAAGAACAAGGTCGTCCATGAGATAAAAAAATCCGACAAGGTGGAAAAAGCTCATGAATGGCAGGTGAAATATTATATTTATGTTCTGGAAAGGAACGGTATAGAAGGTGTCCGTGGAATATTGGAGTACCCCACGCTGCGTCAGACTAACGAGGTTCTTTTGACCGGAGAAGATCGACAAAAAATTTCAGAAATTGAGGAAGATATCCATCGGATTATTGAAAGCGAAGATTGCCCTGCCGTTATCAGTTCGAAGATATGTAAGCAGTGCAGTTATTACGAATTTTGCTACGTCCGGGAAGAAATTTAATTGCGATGGGGGAGTAGATATACAGATATTACTTGAATAAAAATCAAAATTCATGAAAAGAACTTATTACCTCTTTAATCCTGGCACTTTGCAGCGTAAAGACAACACTCTAAAGTTTACTCCGGTAGAGGAAGATGAGAATGGAACAGCCCAACAGGAGGGCCAGCCTCGCTATATTCCGGTAGAGGCTGTAAGTGATTTTTATGTTTTTGGTTCTTTGCATGCCAATAGTTCCTTGTATAATTTTCTGGGTCAGAACGATATTGCAGTACATTTCTTTGATTATTATGAAAATTATACCGGATCGTTTATGCCAAAGGATTACCTGCTTGCAGGCAAAGTAATCCTCAACCAGGTTTCTCATTATCAGAAAATGACAAAAAGA
>JALNXR010000077.1 GCA_023230265.1 Bacteroidales bacterium
CGCTCAAAGACCTGACGAAGACTCTCTGTGCCACAGAGATTTTATAGTTACACTGGAATCGGTTTATAATTTTGAACCTGTTCCGGAATGGATAGCTCCATCAGTTGCAACAAATATTCTGGGAGGTCAGGGTAGTATGTGGACCGAATATTACCCCACTGTTGCAAGACTGGAATATGCTCTCTTCCCGAGAATTTCTGCAATTTCTGAGGTTTACTGGAGCCAGAAAAAAAACAGGGACTTTACCCGCTTTAAGGCAAAACTCAGAAAGCAGTTTGAAAGGTATGAACTCTGGGGAACGAACTACTCAAAATATGACTAGGAGTAAGTGCAGGAATAGTCCGGTAATATGAGCAGGAATAAGTGCAGAAATAAGGCCGGTAATAGGACCAGTAATAATGCCGGTAATAGGACCAGTAATAATGCCGGTAATAGGAGCAGGAATAAGGTCGGTGATAAGAGCAGGAGAAATACTTCCTATAAGGAATCCGGCAGCCATTCAATTTCTCTTCCGGAAAAATTTCTTTTAATGCTTGCGGATGCAGCCGGAGAGGAGCGTGCACAGATAATTGTTTCTGCCATAACCGGCACTCCGCCGGAGATATCAGTAAGGCTAAACCGTGAAAAAGTACCTGCAGGACAAGAATATGAATTTGAAACCCTTGACATGGTCCCCTGGTGCAAAGATGGGTGTTATCTTAAGGAGAGACCTGACTTTACTCTGGATCCGCTACTGCATGCCGGTGCATATTATGTTCAGGAGCCATCATCTATGTTTATTGCAATGCTGGAACCTTTACTCAAAAGGTTTGAAATCAAAACGATACTCGACCTGTGCGCTGCCCCCGGAGGAAAAAGCACTCACCTTGCATCCATCATGCCGGAATCTGCTGTTCTCTGGTCCAATGAGGTGATCAGGAGCAGAGTAGGGATACTCGCAGAGAATATAACAAAGTGGGGAAATCCCAATGTAAAGATTTTAAATCTGGATCCATCGCAGTTTGGTAACCGTAAAGAGGTACAGCAGCGATCCGGCCTGCGTAAAAATAGTTCTCAATTCCCCTCCGGTAAGGATAATCTTCACACCGGACAGAATGATTATTGGGGGCCTTTTGACTTTATATTAGTGGATGCACCATGTTCAGGGGAGGGGATGTTCAGAAAGGATCCCGCCTCCGTTGCTGGATGGTCAGAAGAGCTGGTGCAAACTTGTGCAGCAAGGCAGAAAAGGATTCTCTCTGATATCTGGCCTTCACTTGCTCCCGGAGGATTTTTGGCTTACTCCACCTGCACTTTTAACAAATACGAAAATGATTTAAATATTACCTGGCTCAAAACTGAGTTTGGCGCCAGACTCTTCTCTTTGGAAGAATTTTATTCTGACTTACCATCCCTGTTAAACGATTGGGGAGTTGTCAGATCGCCGGAGGGAGGATATCAATTTTTCCCGGGTTTGGTGAGAGGGGAGGGATTCTATTTTGCATTGCTGCGAAAACCGTCAGCTGAGAATCATTATAAAGCGGAAGTTTTACAAAAAAGTGAAAAACTTCATGCTGCCAGTAAAACATTTAATACTCCTAACGCTCCTAACATCTCTAACATCTCTAACACCCATAACATCTCTAACACCCATAACATCTCCAACACCTCAAACACCCCTAATACTCCTTACGGTCCTAACACCCCAAAGATTCCTAAGACCTCAAAGACAGCTAACACTCCTGAACATTGTGAAGCGCAGTATGCGGATTATAAAGGTCCATGGCCTTCTGTGGAACTTTCTAAGGATGAAGCTCTTAAATACCTTTCAAGAGAGAGTTTCCGGTTGGATGATGCCAGACCGGATATTGCCCGATTGGATATTGCCCGACCATGTAGTATAAAACCAGATAGTATAAAACCGGGTGGTGTAAAGTCGGGCACTACTGAGCATGGCAGTGAAAAGCCGGATACTACAGAGCCTGGTAGTGAAAAACCGGGTACTACTGAGTCTGGTGGTGATAAGCCGGAAAATGCTCCATTGGGCTATATAAGACTTACATATAAGGGTTTAGGGTTGGGTTTCGCTAAGAACCTGGGTGTCAGAATCAACAATCTATACCCTGTAAGTTGGAGAATTCGGAAACCACTAAGGTAAATGGGAAAAGTGGGTTAACTAATAAGATGCCAGATACTCCAGATACTCCAGATACTCCAGATACTCCAGACACTAAAGTTCCTCATATAATAGTGTCAGCTGGGGGTAGCCATTCAGGTGGGAACTGGAGAAAAGAGTTTTTGGTGGAAGCAAATTTTGTATAATGCTTATAATGTGGGTTATACATAATTTTTAAAAAACTATAGTTATTGAAAAATTATGTATACGGCTCAATTACAACAGGTTATAAAATTTGCTAACACCTAGCACTTTTGACTTTTACCCTTAACCATTGATGTGGGAAACTTTAGCATGTGGCACTTTTGACTGTTACCCTTAACTCTTTATCTGGGGAACTTTAGCATGTGCGTCTCGTCCTGAAATAATATGTGACACTTTGTTGGTAAAGGATTTGGCCAAAAAGTGTCACATATATGTATCGTCTCGAAATAGGTTGGTTAAGGATGGTTGACTCTAAAAGTCCCGTCCTGAAATAGGTAGACTCTATCCCCCAAAATCGTCAAACGCCACATTCTCAGGTGGAACACCAAGATTGTCCAGCATAGTGGTTACTGCGCTGTTCATCATCGGTGGGCCGCAGAGATAGTATTCCACATCTTCGGGTGCCTGGTGGGCTCCAAGATAATTGTCGTATAGGGCCTGGTGGATGAAACCTGTGAGTCCGGTCCAGTTGTCCTCAGGTTTAGCTTCACTTAAAGCAATGTGGAAGTTAAAGTTGGGAAACTCCTTCTCGATTTCACGGAACTCCTCCTCGTAAAATATCTCTCTTAATGAACGGGCTCCATACCAGAAACTTACTTTACGGGTGGTCTTTTCGGTTTTGAAGAGGTGGAAGATGTGTGAACGCATCGGAGCCATACCGGCTCCCCCTCCTACAAAGACTATCTCATTTTGGGTATCCTTTATGAAGAATTCACCGTAGGGTCCGGAAATGGTCACCTTATCTCCAGGTTTGCGTGAGAAAATATAGGAGGAGCAGACTCCGGGATTTACATTCTTAAAGGTGCCTTTGCTGCGATCCCAGGGTGGGGTGGCAATTCTGATATTGAGCATTATAATATTACCCTCTGCAGGGTGGTTCGCCATCGAGTAAGCGCGGAAAGTGGGCTCTGAGTTCTTCATCTTAAGATCCCAAATCCTGAGCTTATCCCAGTCTTCACGATACTGTGGCTCTACATCAATATCTTTTGAATAGTCAACCTCGCATGTGGGTATGTCTATCTGGATATATCCTCCAGAACGGAATTTAAGATGCTCTCCCTCAGGTAATTTTACTACAAACTCTTTGATAAATGTGGCAACATTGTTGTTGCTGATTACCTCACACTCCCACTTTTTGATACCCAGAACCTCCTCAGGAATCTCAATAGCAATATCCTCTCTCACCTTCACCTGGCATCCAAGTCTCCATTGAGTCTGTTGCTGCTTTCTTGTGAAGAAGCCGGTCTCTGTGGGGAGTATCTCTCCTCCGCCGCTGACAACCCTGCATTTACACATACCGCAGGTTCCCCCGCCTCCGCAGGCAGAAGGCAGAAATATCTTCTCTGCTGCAAGTGTTGAGAGTACGGATGAACCGGGAGAGACCTCTATCTCCTTCTCTCCATCGTTTATTGAGAGTTTGACCTTTCCCTGAGGCATGAGTTTTGCTTTTGCGTAAAGCAGTATGGCTACCAGTGCCAGAATTACCGCCAGAAATGATATTATTGAAACGATTATTATCAGTGATAACTTCATAACTAATTCTCTTACAATTTTATCCTCACTCTTATAATTTAATCCCCACTCTTATAATTTAATCCCCACTCTTATAATTTAATCCCCACTTTTACAATTTAATCCCCATAAAGCTCATAAAGGCTATTCCCATAAGGCCTACCATAATAAATGTGATACCAAGCCCCCGTAGAGGTTTCGGGACATTGGAATACTTTAGCTTCTCGCGGATTGCAGCAAGGGAGACGATGGCCAGAAACCATCCGATACCTGAACCCAAAGCGTAAACCACAGCTTCTGAGAGCGTTTCATATCCTCTCTCCTGCATAAAGAGCGAACCTCCCAGAATGGCGCAATTCACTGCTATCAGAGGGAGAAAGATCCCAAGGGAGTTGTACAGGGATGGAGAGAATTTCTCTACGACCATCTCAACAAGTTGGGTTATTGACGCTACCACTGCAATAAAAACAATAAAGCTCAGAAAGCTCAGGTCAAGATCAGCAAAATCGCTGCTCAACCATGCCAGGGAACCGGGAGTAAGTACGTATTTATTTAGCAGATAGTTTATCGGCAGGGTGACCCCAAGCACAAATATCACTGCGATGCCCAGACCGGTTGCGGTCTTTACTGTTTTGGAGACTGCAAGATAGGAGCACATCCCCAAAAAGTAGGCAAATATCATATTCTCTACGAATATCGACTTAACAAAAAGACTTAAAAGATCTTGCATAGCTTATTCCTCCTTTATTCTTCAACCAGTTCTTTTTGGTAGCTCCGCTGTATCCAGATTATCAATCCCACTATTATCAGTGCCATAGGTGGCAGGATCATCAGTCCGTTGTTTTCGTAAAAGCCCCCGTTCTTCACATACCAATCCAGGGGGATGATCTGGATTCCAAAGAGTGTTCCGGATCCAAAAAACTCCCTTATAAATGCTATTGCCACCAGAATCATTCCGTAACCCATTCCGTTTGCCAATCCGTCAACAAGTGAAGGAAGCGGTTTGTTCCCGAGGGCAAAGGCCTCAATTCTACCCATAATTATACAGTTGGTAATGATAAGCCCCACAAATACCGAGAGTTGTTTGCTCACCTGGTAGGAATATGCTTTGAGTATCTGATCGACAAGTATCACCAACATAGCCACAACTACCAATTGGACAATGATTCTGATTCTGTTGGGAATTGTATTTCTAAGCAGGGACATTATCAGGTTTGAGAATCCTGTAACCAGAGTTACAGAGAGGGCCATAACGATTGCCGGCTCCAGTTTGACTGTTACTGCAAGTGAAGAACAGATACCCAGCACAAGTACCGTAATCGGATTTTTTCTGAAAAAGGGGTCGGTGAATATTTTTTTATCCATAGAATGCTGTTTTACATTTATTTATTCTGTCCGGTAGTGTCAGGTAAATTTATGAAGGTGCTGTCTGATACCTCTGCCGGATTTATCTTGTTGCTGTTAAAGTACTCCAGGTATTTGCTGATTGATGATTTTAACATATCCTCAACTCCTTTGCTGGTAATTGTTCCCCCGGAGATGGCATCCACTTTATGGGGATCAATTGCTCCGGTACCACCTTTGACCACCAGAACGGAGACAAAATTGGTGCCTTCAAAGAGCTTTTTCCCTTTGAACTGATCACTGAATTCTGATGTTTTGATCTCTGCACCGAGACCCGGAGTCTCTCCTTTGTGGTCGAAGACAATGCCGTGCACGGTGTTAAAGTCATTCATCAGGGTGATATATCCCCATATAGGGCCCCACAGCCCTGTACCGCGAAGCGGAAGAATGTAAAAACTCTCACCATCTTTCCTTGAGATGTGGAGAGGAAGGGACTCTCCGCCTGAGGTCACAGTTGTGTCGGTTATGTATTTATCATATTCTCCCTCTATGTAGGATGCATAGTCGGCTGCACTCTCTGCTTGTGAAGCAAGTCCTGCAGATCTGAGTATCATATCTTTTGTCTCAATCTCAATATTTCTCTGCTGCCGGTCTTTAAGAAGGTATGCAGCCAAGGCCAGCACCACCGCCACCACAACTACCATTATGATGGAATATATTACGGTATATAGATTTTTATTTGTATCCATAACTCTTCCTGTTAGATGTTTTTTGCTCTGCTGAGCCTCTTTTTGATATTGGACTGCACGATGTAATGGTCAATCAACGGAGCAAATGTGTTAAGCAGCAATATTGACAGCATCATTCCCTCCGGATAACCGGGATTGAACACCCTGATAAGTATAGCCATCACCCCGATAAGAAATCCATATATCCATTTACCCTTTTCTGTCTGACATCCGGTTACCGGATCGGTTGCCATAAACACTGCACCAAATGCAAAGCCTCCCATTACCATATGGTTGATTGCCGGTACGTTAAGGTAAGATGAAGGGTCGGCTGCTCCGGGTGCCAGTGCATTAAACAGCAATGCAATCAGGAATCCCCCGGTAAAGGTGGATACCATAACTTTCCAGCTTGCAACTCCGGTGTAGATGAGAAATGCAGCTCCTATCAATATGGCAAGTGTGGAGGTCTCCCCGATGGATCCCGGTATAGTCCCTATAAACATATCCAGGAATGAGGGGGTTGCGGTACCCTCCGCAGCAGCTGCCAGGGGAGTTGCTCCGGAAAATCCGTCAATAACTCCGGTCCCTGATGAGAGACCTTCTATCCAAACTTTATCTCCGGTAATATGAGATGGGTATGCAAAAAAGACGAACGCTCTTGCCAAAAGTGCCGGATTCCAGATATTCATCCCTGTCCCTCCGAATACCTCTTTCCCTACTATAACGGCAAAAGCCACTGCCAGCGCCAGTATCCATAGAGGTACATCGATTGGCATTATCAGAGGTATTAATATACCTGATACCAGAAAACCTTCGTTAACTTCATGCCCCCTTATCTGTGCTGAAGCAAATTCAATTCCCAGACCCACAACATAAGAGACAATCAGCAAGGGGAGCACTTTGAGAAATCCGAACCAGAAAGTTGGCCAGAAATCAGAAGTGGCACCTATGGAAAGATTGTGCTGGTAACCGGTGTTCCACATCCCGAAGAGCATTGCCGGAATCAGGGCAATTATCACAACGGACATGGTCCGTTTGAGGTCAATCGAATCCCTCACATGCACTCCTTTATGGGTCGTTGCAGAGGGGACAAGGAGAAATGTCTCAAACGCATCAAATGTTGAATGGAGGAAATGGAGTCTCCCTCCCTTATCAAATGTGGGTTTTACTTTTTCTACAATATTTTTTAACACTTTCATTTCTAGTATGTTAAGACATTTCTTTAATCATCAGCTCAATACCTTCTCTTATAATTTCCTGAATCTGCACTTTTGATGGACAGACAAATTCACAGAGAGCAAAATCCTCTTCGATAACTTCATAGATGCCCAGAGCCTCCATTCTGTCAATATCTTTTGCAAGTATTGCTTTAAGAAGATACATGGGGTAGATATCCATAGGCAGAACCTTCTCGTAGAGACCGGTGATCACAAAGGCTCTCTCTCCCCCGTTGAGGTTTGTGTCCAGAGAGTACTCCTTTTTTGGGGTCAACCATGAGAAGTAGCTTCTTGATATGCTGAACTTCTTATATCTCAGTGGCTTTGCCCATCCGAACATCTCCCTGTAATTTCCTTCCGGAAGAATGGTTATCTGATGGCTGAAAAAGCCCAGGTATCCGTTTTCACCCACATCGGTGCCTGTAAGAACATTCCCGCTGATTATTCTTGGGGATAGCATCTCTGAGTATCTCTTTACAGGTTGTGCGATATACTCTTTTATCTGTTGCATGGAGATTCCGGGCAGTGTTTCAATATAAGATGGATTAACTGCCATAGGACCAGTCACGGATATTACTCTTTTAACGTCATAAATGCCTTTTGTAAAAAGTTTCCCGATGGCTGCCAGTGAGTAGGGGTCGATTGTCCACACAATGTCACCCTTGTTGACCGGGTCTATGTGGTGTATCTGAACTCCGGGATTTCCTGCCGGATGTTTCCCTTCAAATGTATGGTGAATAACTCTCTCAAGCCTGTGGAAAGGGGTGCCCGCATAGTTATCTATGTGCATGCTGAGGTGCACAGCCCCCTTTGTCAGCTTTTTGAGCATATCGATTCCTGTCTGTATGAAATCTATTTCGCCCTTAAGGGCAAAATCGGGATCGGGAGCGAGAGGTGCAGAGTCAAAAGATGATATAAAGATTGACTTAGGCTCTTTTTCCGGATCCGGAATTATGCCATATGGACGCTGTTTTAATGAACACCACAGGCCGGACTCCAGTAAGGCTTTGATTATCTCCTCTTTTTCTGCAGATTTGGGATTGGGAACATCAAAATGGAGATATTCATTTTGATTATCAGCTTTAATCAGCACAGCCAGAATTTTTCTCTTTTCTCCCCGTACAATGTTTGAAACTGTCCCGCTTACCGGCGATACAAAGAGTACAGAGGGATTCTTCTTGTCTGCAAAGAGAGGGGATCCGGCTTTTACAGTATCTCCCTCCTGTACAAGAAGTTTAGGGGTTAACAATCTGTAGTCTGTGGGTTGTACGGCAAGAATGTCAGGTTCAACGGTTTTTGTGATCCGGGCCGAAGCAGCTCCTTTTATGGGAATGTTGAGGCCCTTGCGTAATCGTATG
>JALNXR010000109.1 GCA_023230265.1 Bacteroidales bacterium
ATCAAATCCGGGGATACTTCTGGCTGAGCCTGTTATAAATCCATTCGAACGGCACAGAACAATTGTGGGGCGGTAATATGTCTCTACAAGTCTTGAAGCAACGATTCCCAGAACTCCCTTGTGCCAATCGGGATTATACACCACAGTGGATCTTTTCTGAAGAAAACCCGGGTACTGGGCAGCCATTTCGCTTGCCTCCTGGGTAATCTTTCTGTCCTCATTTTTCCTGTCGTTATTGTGGGTATTTATCGTATCTCCGATTATCTTGGCATCATCGTCATCCCTTGAGGTAAGCAGATCCACGGCCGTCTTCCCTGATTCCATCCTACCGGCAGCATTGAGTCTTGGACCTATCTTGAATACAATGTCGTCCACAGTGATCATATGTTTTTCCAGACCGGAAATTTTTATAATCGAAAGAAGCCCTTTCCGTGGGGATGTATTTAACTGTCTGAGTCCAAAACAGGCAAGAACCCTGTTCTCACCGGTAATAGATACCAGGTCAGATGCAATACTCACAGCAAGGAGATCCAGAAGCGGCAATAACTCTTCAAAAGGAAACCCTTTTCTGAGAGCAAAGGCCTGCATAAATTTAAAACCTACACCGCATCCGGAAAGATCATCAAAAGGATAGTTGCAGTCACTTCTCTTGGGATCGAGCACTGCAACAGCCTCTGGAAGAAATTCGTCGGGAAGGTGGTGATCGCAGATTATAAAATCGATTCCCCTCTCTTTTGCATAGGAGACCTTCTCAATTGCTTTGATTCCGCAATCCAGAGCAATAATAAGAGTGAAACCGTTCTCATATGCCCAGTCAATACCTTTATATGAAACACCATATCCCTCTGTATATCTGTTAGGGATATAATAGTCAAGATTCTCTTCCCCGTATCTCCTGAGAAAAGAGTAGACCAAAGCAACAGCAGTTGTGCCATCTACGTCATAGTCGCCATAGATTAGGATTTTTTCCCCTTTAGCTAAAGCAACTGATAGTCTCTCAACGGCCCTCTCCATATCCCTCATCAGAAAGGGATCGTGAAGCTGGGATAACTGAGGCTTGAGAAAAGAGCGGGCCTCAAAATCTGTCTTAATGCTTCTTTGGACTAAAAGATTCGCAAGCGTCTGATCTACACCAAGATCAGCTGCCAACTGACGAACAAGTGCCGGATTTCCGGGTTCTTTGACAATCCATTTTTTTTCTACGGCCATATCTTCACAAAGGTATTCAATATTTTCTGAAGTTGATAAAAAAAATTAAATTTGCCAATTGTAAAATATTATCACTAATGGAGCATCCCGATTTTAACGAACAAGAAATTAACAGACGTGAGTCCCTCAAGACTATGAGAAATCTGGGCATTGAGCCCTACCCTGCAGAGGCCTTTGAGGTGAATATATCAACAGCAGAAATCAGAGAAAAATATGATCCTGAAAAAGGGAATCTCAATGATGTAAAAATTGCCGGCAGAATTATGACCCGCAGGATAATGGGTGCGGCAGCCTTTATTGAGATCCAGGACCAGGATGGAAGGATACAGGTTTACATAAAAAGGGATGATATCTGTCCCGGAGAGGATAAAACACTGTACAACACAGTGTTCAAAAAACTGCTCGATATCGGGGACATAATCGGGATTGAGGGTTTTACATTTATAACCCAGGCAGGAGAACTTACCGTACATGCAAAATCTCTCAAGGTTCTCAGCAAATCTCTGAGAGTTCTGCCGATTGTAAAGGAGAAGGAGGGACAGCTTTATGACTCATTCTCCGATCCTGAACTGAGATACAGGATGCGCTATGTGGATATGATTGTCAATCCGGAGGTAAGGGAGCTCTTTATCAAACGCAGCAGGATAATCAACACTATGCGTAATTTCTTCAACGAACAAGGTTATATCGAGGTTGAAACACCTATTCTTCAGCCTATTCCCGGAGGAGCTAATGCAAGACCCTTTGTAACCCATCACAATGCCCTGGACATTCCCCTCTATCTTAGAATAGCAAATGAACTCTATCTTAAACGATTAATTGTGGGAGGGTACAATGGGGTTTATGAATTTGCAAAGGATTTTAGAAATGAGGGGATGGACAGAACCCATAACCCGGAGTTTACTGTTCTGGAAATATATGTTGCCTACAAAGATTACTTCTGGATGATGGAGTTTGTAGAACAGATGCTTGAAAAAGTTGCACTTACAATTCACAACGACACTTCTGTCCGGTTAGGGGAACACACAATCAGTTTCAAACCGCCTTTTAGAAGGCTTCCTATGCTACAGGCGATAAAAGAGTATGCAGGAGTTGATCTGGAGGGTAAGGATGAATTGGAGATAAGGGATATTTGCAGAAATCTCAACGTACCTGTCTCAGATAAAATGGGCGCCGGCAAGCTGATTGATGCAATATTCGGTGAATTCTGTGAGCACCATCTAATCCAGCCTACATATATAATTGATTATCCGGTGGAAACATCTCCGCTCACCAAGCGTCACCGCCAAAACCCATCTCTTACAGAAAGATTTGAACTATTTGTAAACGGCAAGGAACTGGCAAATGCATACAGCGAACTCAATGATCCTGTTGATCAGCTTGAAAGGTTTCAGGATCAGCTAAGGCTCAAGGAGAAGGGCGACGATGAGGCAATGTTTATTGATATGGATTTTGTAAGGGCTCTGGAATACGGTATGCCCCCCACCTCAGGAATGGGTATCGGAATTGACAGACTTACAATGTTTATGACAAACAGCTCATCTATACAGGATGTGCTCTTCTTCCCTCAAATGAGACCGGAAAAGAAACAATAATGTTCATAGAGACAATCTCTTCAGCCAAAAATCCCAGGATCAGGGAGCTCAGGGAGCTGATTGAGAGCTCCCGGGTAAGGAGGGAACGCTCCCTCTTTGTTACAGAAGGTAGAAGGGAACTGGAGTTGTGTGTCAAAGGGGATTATGAAATTGAAACCATCTTTTTCAACCGTGAGCTTGTCAATCCTGAATCATTCAGGGAGATAAAAATGAGAAGCTGCTTTGCCCTCACTCCTGAGATCTATTCAAAACTTGCCTACAGGGGGAGTACGGAGGGGGTGATTGCAACTGTCAGGCCTCAGGCCAAAACACTGGAAAACATAATATTATCCGATTGTCCCCTGATCATTGTTCTGGAGTCTGTCGAAAAGCCGGGCAATCTGGGAGCAGTGATCAGAACTGCCGATGCACTTGGTGCAGACGCTGTAATAATCTGCGACCCTCTTACTGACCTTTACAATCCAAACATTATACGCTCCAGCACCGGAGCTCTCTTTACAACCCAATGCTCTGCTGTAACCTCCCATGAGTGTTTTGAATGGCTTAAAGAGAAAAATATAAATATAATCACAACAGAGCTGGAAGCATCCATATGGTACTATAACTGTGATATGACAACCCCCTGTGCAATAGTGATGGGAAGCGAAGCTGAGGGATTATCTCAGTTCTGGAGAGAGAGAGCCGGAAACCGGATAAAAATCCCGATGAATGGGCTGGCAGACTCCCTTAATGTATCCGTCTCTGCTGCGATTATCTCCTTTGAAGCCCTAAGACAGAGAAACATCAAAACAACCACAGAAAAAAAATGAAGTTCGGCCTGATTGGAAATCCCATTTCACACAGTCTGAGCCCTATCCTGTTCAGAGCAGCATACCCTTATTCAGAAGACACTTACGATCTGATAGAGTCTCATGACTTTGAGAAAGCCTTTAACAGGTTCCAATCAGAAGGATATACCGGTATCAATATAACTGCGCCCTACAAAGAGAGGATAACCGGTATTGGGGCAGAGAGAGACAGAGATGTGATTAACACGGGATCGGCAAATACTCTGATAAACAGAGACGGCAGACTTATCCTTTATAATACAGATATTTATGGGGTTGCTAATTCTCTTGGAGATCTTGTTTCAAAGGATTCCTCCGTTCTTATACTGGGATACGGTGGTGCAGGCAAAGCAGCGGCATACACTCTGTCGGGCAAAGGTTGCCGGGTGAATGTGGTAAACCGTACTCCGGCAAGAAAAGCTGGTGCTGCCTGGGAGGATCAGGTTGGTTTTGCCCTGCCGGGATCATTGACCGGCCTGGTCAGAATCTCAGAAATCGTGGTAAACACTCTGCCGCTTGTACCGGAATATCTCAAAGAAGCTGACTTTTGCAGAAAAGTTATTCTGGATGCAAATTACAAAGGTGAAAATCTATCATACACACAATCCTGCAAAGGTGTCATATACATTCCCGGGACCAGATGGCTCCTGGAGCAGGCAGCAGTATCTTTCAGGCTTTTCACAGGCAGAGAGCCTGACTATAGCTCTATGAAATCTGTAACAGATAATCTTTAAAGTTTGCTATCTTTGTAGAAAATCTTAAGAAAGTTATGTCACTCAACAAGGTAATGTTAATAGGGAACGTAGGCAAGGATCCGGATATCAGGAATCTGGAGAGCGGAGCAGTTGTAGCAAACTTCACCCTCGCCACAACCGAGCGCTACAAGGACAAAAACGGGAACTGGCAGGATCAGACAGAATGGCACAATATTGTTTGCTGGAGAGCACTGGCAGAGAGGGTGGAAAAATATGTAAGAAAAGGGACCCAACTATTTGTTGAGGGGAAGATAAGAACAAGAGAGTGGATGGACCAGTCAGAACAGAAACGGTACACAGTTGAAATTCTTGCAGATTCAATACAGTTGCTTGGAAAGAGAAGTGATTCTCCCGGAATCCAGCAGACGAGAGCCCAGGATGTTCAGAAACCTGCTTACCAGGCAGAAGAGGCTCAGGATGAGGAGCCGGACGATCTACCTTTTTAATTAATTTTAAACATGAAGACAGATGTGATTCTTGGCCTCCAGTGGGGAGATGAAGGCAAGGGAAAGATTGTGGATGTACTGGCAAAAGATTACGGAGTTGTTGCCAGGTTCCAGGGAGGGCCAAATGCAGGCCACTCACTGGAATTCGAGGATAAAAAAGTGGTCCTGCACTCAATTCCTTCAGGTATTTTCAGAGATAATACAATCAATATAATTGGAAACGGAGTTGTACTGGACCCTGTAATATTTTACCAGGAGTGTCAGGCTCTAGAGAAGATGGATATCCCTGTAAAAGAGAGGCTTATGATCTCCAGGAAGACTCATCTGATTCTTCCTACCCATAAAATTATAGACAGGGCCTCTGAGCAGTCTAAGGGAGCATCAAAGATCGGTTCTACACTCAAAGGTATCGGTCCTACCTATATGGACAAGACGGGCAGAAACGGACTCAGGGTTGGCGATATTCTGACAAAGGATTTCCGGCAGAGATTTGAGGCGCTTAAGGAGAAACACCGGATTTTCCTGAAACAATTTGATTACGTATACGACATTAATGAATCCGAAAGGGAGTGGCTTGAGGCTACGGATTATATAAAGCAGTTCAATATTGTTGACAGCGAATATGTTATTAATAACATAATGCTTAAGGGGAATACCGGAGTGCTTGCCGAGGGTGCACAGGGCTCACTCCTGGATATAGACTTCGGCTCCTATCCTTTTGTCACCTCTTCTACGACAATCTGTGCCGGTGCCTGTACAGGACTTGGAATCGCACCAACACAAATAGGCAATGTGTATGGAATTTTTAAAGCTTATTGTACGCGGGTGGGCAGCGGTCCATTCCCCACAGAGCTTAACGACCAGACCGGGGAGGAGCTCCGCCGCATCGGACATGAGTTCGGAGCCACAACGGGAAGATCCAGAAGAACCGGTTGGCTGGATCTTGTTGCATTAAAATATGCAGTGATGATAAACGGAGTTAACCGCCTGATTATGATGAAGGCCGATGTTCTGGACACATTTGACACAATAAGGGTTGCCACATCCTATATCTGTGACGGTGAAGCTACCGACAGAGTTCCCTATGATATTAATGCCAGAATTGAACCTGTTTACAGGGAGTTCAGGGGTTGGAAGAGAGACCTTACCGGTATCCGCCGGGAAGATGAATTACCTGTTGAATTCATGGATTATCTCCGGTTTATTGAAAAAGAGACAGGGGTACCCGTTGCCATAATATCTGTCGGCCCTGACCGGGAACAGACAATTGTCAGATAATTCCTATCTCTTTTTATTTGGAACATCCAGCATCAGCCCAGGGTTCCGGTCTGAGGATTTCATAAGTATCCATGCAACCGCTATAGCAATTATTGACAGCAATATAAAGAAATATTGTGCATTCACTGCAGATTTAAGAGCTGCCTCAGAAGGATCATGCACAGCCTCTATTGTACCTGTAATTATGAGACCAACCAATACAGGGACAATCAGCATACCCATATTTTGTATCCAGTAGATCAGAGAATAGGCTGTACCGAGGTTTTTCTCCGGAATTATTTTAGGAACAGAGGGCCACATTGCAGCAGGAACAAGTGCATATCCTACTCCCAGAATAGCAACACCTGTGTATCCGAAAAAAGGCTGGCCCGGAGCAAAGGCAATTATCAGATGAGAGATCAGTAGCAGCAAAGAGCCCAGGAACATAAAACGGGTTGACTTTCCTTTTGAATCCACAATGGAACCGAAGAGAGGGGTAAATATCATTGTGGAGAAGGGTATCATTGAGACCATAAGAGAGGCAACGTCACTCTCCAGTCCAAACCTCGGAATAATTATGGTAGTGGCAAATCTGCGGAATGAAATTATGCAGGCGTAGAAGAATACGCACAACAGAGCTATAAGAATAAAATGTTTATTCCCAAGTATTTTAAAAACGTCAGAAAATTTAAATTTATCCTCTTTGCCCACAGGGACAGCATTTTTTCTTGCCTCTTCTGCATTTTGCCTGTCCAG
>JALNXR010000078.1 GCA_023230265.1 Bacteroidales bacterium
TCTCAAATGTGGAACTTCAGATGCAGATTATCAAAAACGAATTGCTGGATCTCAAAACCAGATATGATGACGGCAGGAGGACAGAAATTGAGCTTTCTGCAGAAGATTTTAATCCGGAAGATTTTTACCCCGACGAGGATGTGGTTATTACCATATCACATCTTGGCTATATCAAGAGGACACCGCTCTTTGAATATAAGACTCAGAACCGTGGCGGGGTAGGGGCAAAAGGGAGCACTACCAGGGATGAGGATTTCATTGAACACATATACGTAGCAAATATGCACAGCACAATGCTGTTCTTTACACAAAAAGGACGCTGTTACTGGCTTAAGGTATATGATATCCCGGAAGGGACCAAGGCATCAAAGGGCAGAGCGATACAGAATGTAATTAATATAGATCCGGAAGATAAGGTGAGGGCATATATAAATGTAAAAAGCCTTACAGACTCTGATTTTATCAACAACAACTATATTGTTCTGGCTACCAAGAGGGGAACTGTCAAAAAGACATCCCTGGAAGCCTACTCCAGACCGAGGGTGAATGGAGTAAATGCCATTACAATCCATGAAGATGACGAGCTTCTGGAAGCAGTTCTGACTGACGGGAACAGTGAAATCCTGCTTGCCGGAAGAGCCGGGAAGTGTGTCCGTTTTAATGAGGCTTATGTAAGGGCTATAGGAAGAACTGGTGCAGGTGTGAGGGGAATTTCAATTTCAGAAGATGATGAGGTCATTGGAATGATATGCGTAAACACATCGCTTACAGAAGCTGAAAAACCACATATTCTGGTGGTTAGCGAGAATGGTTATGGTAAAAGATCTCTTCTGGAGGACTATCGTATTACCAACAGAGGCGGTAAAGGTGTGAAAACTTTGAACATAACTGAGAAAACTGGCTCACTTATTGCTATTAAGGATGTAACCGATGATAATGATCTGATGATTATAAACAAATCGGGCGTAACAATAAGGATGGAGGTCTCCTCAGTAAGGGTTGCCGGAAGAGCCACCCAGGGAGTGAAGCTTATCAATATAAGAGAGGGAGATATGATCGCTGCTGTATGCAAGGTGAACAAAAGCGAGGAGAGACCACAGACAAATGAAGATGATTTTGAATAAAAACTATACAAACTTTTAATTTATCTCTAGAAATGAAAAATATTTTTATTGCATTGGCACTGTTATTTTCTGTGAATATTTTTGCCCAGCCAAAAGAGGTGGCTGATGCTCTCAAGTTATACCAAAAGGCAAAAGCAGAAACCGAGCATCCAAAGAAAAGCCTCAATCTGGCAACATGGATAAAATATTCAGATGCACTTGTAACTCTTTACGATGCACCGATCAAATCTATATGGCCGGGAGCTACCAGAGTCGACCTTAAAATTTTGCTCAATGATCAGAGAATTGACAAAACAGAAGAGAGGAAGTATCAGGATCAGACCTATTCTGTAGATATATACCCTGATAAAGAGTTGATTTATTCTCAGGAAGGTGTACTTGCCGCCTGGATACTCACTAAAGTATATATGGAGGGAGATTTGCTGGGCGATGCTGTCAAGGCACTGGAAAAGGCCTCAGTACTGGACACTAAAGGGACGAAGACAAAAGAGATATCCGATAAACTCCTCGCAATAAAAAACAGATATCAGAACGAAGCTATGTCTGCTTATACCCTGGGTAACTATAAAAAAGCTTCCGGATATTTTGAGGCAGCTGCTGCAATAGGCACCAACAAACTCATCAACCAGGTTGATACTGTTCTTACCTATTATGCAGGTCTCACTGCAACTATGGCAAAAGAGCCTGCAAGAGCTATCAAATTCTTTAACATGGCACTTGAGAGCGGTTATGACGCAAAGGGTGATGCCTTTTCATACCTTGCAGAATCCTACAAGGCAGAGAACGATATGGAAAAAGCCAAAGGTATTCTCGAGAATGGTTTCTCAAAATACCCTACAAATCAAAGCATTCTGGTTTCTCTTATCAATGCTTACCTTGAATCCAACGACGATCCCAACAAGATTCTGGACCTGATCAAAAAGGCACAGGAAAATGAGCCCGCCAATGCAAGTCTTTATTATGCAGAGGGCAATGTGTGGAAAAATCTTAAGGAGATGGAAAAAGCTCTGGCATGCTACCAAAAATCGATCGAAACGGATCCAAATTATTACTATGGCTCATTTGCAATAGGTGCTGCATATTACGACAGGGCTGTCGACATCCAGACGAAAGCAACAGAAGAGATGGACGATGCTAAGTATGAGGCTCTGGTTAAACAGCTTGAGGAAAATTTGGAAGCCGCAATTGTTCCTTTTGAAAGTTGCTTCTCAATCTGTCCTGATCAGGAGATTAAAATGGTTGTTGCAGAGTATCTTAAAAACATCTATTTCCGTTTCAGGGA
This sequence comes from Bacteroidales bacterium, assembly GCA_023230265.1. GTDB lineage: Bacteria > Bacteroidota > Bacteroidia > Bacteroidales > UBA932 > Bact-08. The sequence goes on from JALNXR010000078.1 coordinate 2,407, forward strand.
GAAGAGTGAAGAGTACAAAGCCAACTACGAGAAATTCAATAGTTTCCTGGAAAGTTCAAAGAAGTAAGTTTCCTGCCTACTTTACAATCTCCATCTCGTCAATCAGGTGTCCGGCTCCTGCGAATTTATCGATAATAAATAGCACATACCTGATATCCAGGGATATGTTTCTGCAGAGATCTGGGTTGAATGCAATGTCGCTCATTGTTCCCTCCCAGACTCTGTCAAAATTTATTCCAACCAGATCCCCGTCTGCATTGATGACCGGGCTGCCGGAATTACCTCCGGATGTGTGATTTGTAGCGATAAAACAGACAGGAATCGTTCCGTTTGATTCCCACCTTCCAAAATTCCAATCACTGTAAAGATCTCTTAATCTTTGAGGTATATCGTAATCAAATATTTCGGGATTGTCTTTCTCCATTATCCCCTCTATTGTAGAAAGGTGTTTGTATTTAACGGCATCTAACGGCCTGTAGCCTGAAACCTTTCCGTAGGTAATTCTCAGAGTCAGATTTGCATCAGGATAAAAGGCTTTCTCTCTCTCAAATTCCATTTGACCCCTCATATAACTCCTGTAGAGAATGGTTATCTCTTTGTTGAGTGAATCCAGCATAGGTTTTACATTGTTCCTGTGGAAGGAGAAGAATGCCTCATGCATCAAAAATGCAGGATCCTGGTTGAGCTTGACAATCATCAGGCTGTCATGAATATAGTTATGAAGTTTCTGTTTATCAGCAAGAGCAGAGTTTTTAAAGAGATAGTCTGCAATATTCTCTACACTGTTTTCCAGTGAGAGTTCACCGGGCAGATTGGGGTGGAACTTCTCCGGAACATTCTTAAGATACTCCTTCATTAAAAGAATAAAAGATTGTTTGTCAATTGGCATGTAGTAATCCTTATAATATTTCTCAGCCATTGAGGCTATTGAGTTTGACTTTGTGAAAAAATCCCCCTTCTTTGAGAGAACCCCCTTTATCTGTTCGGCAAACTTTAAGATCTCATTTGAGATAATGGCTTCGTTGTAATAATCGTTTGCGAATGAGCAGGACTCGGTTTGTTTGTAAAGTTCCCCAAGTTTACCGGTAATTCCGCGGTATTGGGGATACTCTTCTGCCCATTTTTCAAACCTCTTTTCATAATCTGCTCTTTTTAAAACGATATTCAGGGATTTTATTCCTTTTGCTTCACCCTGCCATTTTTTCCAGGCATTGGCTACATTGGCATTTTTGGAAGAGTATTGAATCCTTACAGTCCGGTCATTTGACATCTCCTTCTGCTGTACGCCGAGTCTCAAACCTCTCAGATTGATCTTATGGGGATTGGAAACCTCAGATACATACCTTATGGCTTCACTGTGCAGATATTCCTGGGTTCTTCCGGGGAAGCCGTAAACAAGAGTGAAATCTCCTTCATTTACACCGTTTACAGAGATGCTGAAGAATTTTTTTGGTTTATAAGGGAGATTATCTTTTGAGTAGGCAGCAGGTTTGTTGCCTGGACCGGCATATATCCTGAAAATAGAAAAGTCTCCTGTGTGCCTTGGCCACATCCAGTTGTCAGTATCTCCCCCGAACTTGCCGATTGAAGAGGGAGGGGCCCCGACCAACCGGATATCTTTATATATTTCGTATACAAAAAGGAAAAACTGATTGCCATAGTACATAGCTTCTACTTTAGCAGAGTAGTGAGTCCCTTTTACTGCTTCTGAAGCTATTGTATGTGATATTTTTGCGATTGCAGCATTCCTCTCTGCTTCACTCATAGTGTCTGACAGTTCATTGTTAATAATTCCTGTCACATCATCCATTCTGACCAGAAATTTAACAGTCAGACCGGGATTGGGGAGCTCTTCTGAAAGGTTACCCGCCCAGAATCCATCTTTAAGATAGTCCTCCTCAAGAGAGCTGTGTGCTTGTATATAACTGTAACCGCAATGATGATTTGTGAGTATAAGACCTTTGTCTGATATCAGTTCACCGGTGCATCCGCTGCCGAACTGTACAATTGCATCCTTAAGACAGGCCTGGTTAATACTGTAGAGATCTTCGGCTGTGAGTCTGAATCCCTTCATCTGCATATCCGGAATCCTCTCTTTTATCAGAGAAGGAAGCCACATTCCCTCGTCTGCACGTGAAAAAGCCACTGTAAGCAGAAAAAGCGCGACAAGTAAAAATGATCTTTTCATAGGTCAAATTGTATAATATTGTAGATTATTCTATCACAAACTTACAAAAAATTCTTACTTTTATAGGGAAAAGCTTTTCAATGAACAAACTGGCCAAATATATAATCGGTATTGCAATCGCACTTATTGTAGGTTTCATTGCCTGGTATTTTAGCAATATAGTCATATACATTTTGATTTCCGCTGTGCTCTCCCTGGTTGGAAAACCTTTTAAAACCAGGCTGATGAGGTTAAGAGTCCGCAAATATCACATCGGAAACACCCTTGCCGCCTCAATAACTCTTCTGGGTCTCTTTGCTCTCTTTTTCTCGCTTTTCTACTTTGTCACCCCTTTGGTAGGCCAACTTATGTCAAATATCAGCAATATTGATTTTCAACTGCTTGGCGAGCAGATATCATTACCCCTTAAAGATCTCAATACCACCATCCACGAATGGTTTCCGGCTCTGGATCCCTCATTCAGGGTGGAGGATGTTGTTGTAAACCAGTTCCAAAAGATGATAAATGTCTCTGCAGTCTCGGATATTTTCAACTCTATTGCAAATGTTATCATAAACTTTTCCATAGCCGTTTTTGTAATTACATTCATCACCTTCTTTTTCCTTAAGGAGGAGAATATGTTTAACAATATGGTGCTGGCTCTCTTCCCTGATGAATATATTCAGAATGTAGAGAGGGCACTTCACTCCATAAACAGTCTTCTTGCAAGGTATTTTATTGGTATCACAATTGAAGCGATAATGATTACCGTAATAAATTCAATTGCACTCATCCTGATTATGAAGGTGGACATTTCTCTTGCAATAGCGGTCTCATTCCTTGCAGGAGTGGTAAATGTGATACCCTATATCGGCCCGTGGGCAGGAGGTATTTTCGGAGCTGTGATGGCTTTGGTGGAACATGGTATAAACTCTCCGGATGCCGGAAGTTTTCTGATCTTCACAGGACTCATATTTTTTGCAACTCACATGGTAGATGTCTTTATTTTTCAGCCATATATATATTCAAACAGTGTAAAGGCCCATCCGCTGGAGATTTTTCTTGTGATACTTATTGCAGGTAGTTTGGGTGGTATTATCGGGATGCTTGTTGCTATCCCGGCCTATACAGTAATGAGAGTTTTTGCGAAGGAATTCCTTTCAAATTTCAAACTGGTTCAAAAATTGACTGACACCATAGAGTAACCGGTATATGAGATTTAATTAACAGAATGAAAAAGGGCCGTCTGGATCAGACAGCCCGAATATTCTGCAACAAATGTGATCTTACTATTCAGCTTTGGCAGGTCGATCGTTTGCCTGAGCAACATTAATAGTACGGCCCATGTGTTCAGCACCGTTAAGTGCAGAGATGGCGGCAAGACCTTCCTGGTCATTAGGCATTTCAACAAAACCGTAACCTTTTGAGCGACGGGTGTCTCTGTTGATGATAATTCTGGCAGAAGTAACTTCTCCATAGGGTGCGAATAGTTCGGCTAAATCCTCCTTCTTAGCGCGGAAACTTAAACTTGAAACAAAAATGTTCATAGGAACGATTTTAAAAAATAAATAAGTAATTAGTTAAATGGTAATACAAAGATATTGAAAAAACTGAAAAACAAAATTTTTCGTAAATATTTTGTATGAGGAAATTACATGCCAAAACTACTGCCGTCAAAGCAGTGGGTACAGATTTTTTCTTTTGGCAAACCTATGGATTTTACTAAAGTCTCTAAGGAGTTGTATTTCAGGCTTGTGAGTTTTAATTCGTTTCTGATGTAACTTACCATCTCATGATATTCGTTACTCTTTTCGTCACAATATTTATGCAGATCAACAAAATCAGGGCCCTCTTTAGCAAGTATATAACGGCGTGTTATAAGTTCCATAGGGGATCGGGATACAGAAAAATTAACGAATTCGCATGGATGTACCAAAGGCGGGCAGCTTATCCTGATGTGAATCTCCTTTGCTCCGTAACCATAAAGTACCTGTGCGTTATCCCTCAACTGAGTCCCTCTCACTATAGAGTCATCACAGAAGGCAATCCTCTTCTCTCTTAGCAGCTCCTTATTGGGTATCAGCTTCATCTTTGCCACGGTGTCTCTTACAGACTGTTTGGGAGGTGTAAAACTTCTCGGCCAGCTTGGAGTGTATTTAACTACGGCACACCGGTAGGGAATCTGTTTTCCACTGGCATAACCTATTGCCATACAGGTTCCTGAATCAGGAATTGCAGATGAGACATCCAGCTGAGTTCTGTCTTTGCTCCCCATCATGTATCCGAGGGAATACCGTACATCATCCACATTTATGTTTTCATAGCAACTTGTGGGGTATCCGTAATAAATCCATAAGAATGAGCAGATTTGCAGTTTATCCCCTGGAGGAGCCATCTGTTGGGCGCTCTCCTCTTTTAGCAGCATAACTTCACCCGGTCCCAGAAAATGTTCAGGTTCAAATCCGAGGTTTGCAAAGCTGCAGGTTTCTGTGCATACAGCGTGAGCCCCCTCTTTTCTCCCGGTAACCAGAGGAGTCCTTCCGTATTTATCCCTGCATACATATATACCCTCCTGTGTCAAAATAATAAACGAGCAGGATCCTTTTATCTTCTTCTTGACTATCTCAATTCCGGCAGCAAAATTATCTCCAAGGGTTACCAGAAGTGCCACAACTTCAGTGGGATTTGTACTTCCGGAACTCAGCTCGGTAAAACTCTTTCCGGCATCCAGGAGCTCTTTTTCAAGTTCTGCGATATTATTGATTTTTCCTACTGTTACTATTGCAAATTTTCCCAGATGGGAGTTCATAATCATAGGCTGGGGATCGGTATCACTGATTACACCTATGCCTGAATTTCCATCGAATTTTGAGAGATCCTCTTCAAACTTGCTCCTGAACTGAGCATTGCCAAGACTATGAATTGCGCGTGCAAACAGCCCGTTCTGGTTAATGGTCACCATTCCTCCCATTCTTGTACCAAGATGTGAATGATAATCAGTTCCGTAATAAAGATCTGCTACGCATTGTTGTTTAGAAATTACTCCAAAAATTCCTCCCATACTAGTTTTTTTGTCGGGTAAAAGTAAAGATTTTCCAAATATGTTTATATGCAATTTATCAACAGCTGATCTGTTATCCTGATTGAGAATGTCGCAGATATTAAGCAAACAGAGAGTTATACGGTTAAAAAAGAGTGGAATACAAACAGAATTATCAATCCGGCACAGAGATAAAAACGGATCTTTTTATCTTCCGGGATGTTTAAAAAAAGAGAAGTTATTAACAATACCAGGATTGTAACCTGATAATGATTGAGCTCTGTTTTAACTGATGCAAACGGGAGCGACTCAGTTCTACAGACATAAAAATCAAGGAATCTGACACAGAGGACCAGCAGATCATTTAACAGGCTGCTGAATATCGTGGGGGTAACCAGTACCAGAACCGAGAGAGCAAGAATTACTGAAGTAACAGGGATAACAATCAGGTTTGCAGGGAGGAAATAGAGAGGGAAACTGCCAAAGGTGGTAATAATGATAAGTGCTGTACCTGTCTGGCATGCCGTTGTCATTGATAACAGAGACCATATATAACCTGTTGCTTTGTCAGTTGGTTTATAAAGAGCATGAATAACCGGGTGGATATAAATAATGGATAACAGAGCAGCGTAGGAGAGCTGGAATCCCGGTTCAAAGAGGGATTCCGGTTTTACTATTGTAATTATGAGTGCACTAAGTGCAAGAGAGTGTAGCAGTGAACTACCCCTTCCTGTCAGAGCGGCCGTCCGGTGGACAATAAGCATAACAGAGGCTCTGCATACAGATGGTGAGAGTCCGGTAAGTAGTGCATATCCGCAAAGAAACAGAATTTGTATCAGGTATTTCAATACTAAAAA